>NZ_JBFRPB010000041.1:0-92792 GCF_041471785.1 Vibrio sp. 10N.261.51.C6
TGTTCATAAAGGGTGTTGTAGCGTTTTAAGTCATCGGGTTTCATGGGGTTACTCCTGTGAACGACCATCAGGGTGATGGTGTTACAAGAGTATGGTTCGCACTCGTTTTACTCTGCCGCGTAGCGGCTTCGTTCAACAAGCAATTTAAGAGGGATTCACAACGCTTGGCCACTTTCATACAAATCAGCTTCGGTGTTTAGGGCACAAATTTTAAGTCGGGTGGTATTGCGTTATCGCCCGTTAGCCGTCATGTAGCTTGCTATACTCAAAGTGATAGAATAGTATCACTTTAGTATTCCTTTGGAGCAGCTCTCATGAAAGTAGAACTAGTTACATCACTCAAACGCCAAGCAACTAAGATCCTCGCCGATCTCCACGACACCAAAGAACCAGTGTTAATTACTGAGCATGGAAAGCCATCTGCGTATCTAGTTGATGTTGATGACTACGAATTTATGCAAAATCGTTTAGCTATTCTTGAGGGTATTGCACGAGGTGAGCGTGCACTAGCTGATGGTAAAGTGGCAAGTCATGATGAAGCTAAGGACAAAATGTCAAAATGGCTGAAATAATCTGGACTGAGCCAGCGTTATCTGACCTCAACGATATCGCTGAATACATCGCACTTGAAAATATCGTAGCTGCAAAGCAGTTAGTGCAAACGATCTTCTCCAAAGTCGAACGCCTACAAACTTTCCCAGAGTCAGGTCGTATTCCACCCGAGCTAGAACATTTAAGTTATCGTGAAGTTGTCGTTAATCCATGTCGTGTTTTCTATAAACAAGACGGTGACAAAGTGTTTATTCTGTTTGTTATGCGTGCAGAGAGAGATTTGCGTAAGTTCCTGTTGAGTAAGCAGTAACCTTTGGGAATGAGCGGCTAACAAACGACTATGGCGTCAATGATTAATTTTTGGCAGTGTTTTCATCCCACATGGCGCCATCTCTCAGCATAGAGTTAAGAGTCACAACCATCTTTCGAACACACGCGATTATTGCGACTTTCTTAGGCTTTCCGGCAGCTACAAGTCGAGCATAAGTTGCTTTGAATACGGGGTTACATTGCATGGCTGACATCATTGCCATATATAACACTGTGCGTACTTGCGCTCGACCGCCTTGGATCACGCGCTTACCTTTGTAGCGCCCACTTTCGCGTGTTATTGGAGCGACACCAATTAGTGATGCCGCTTGTTTATTTGTGATGTAGCCAAGTTCTGGTACGTTGCTAATTATTGATGCAGCGGCAATGTTTCCTATTCCAGGGACGCTCTGCAATATTGTGTTTTTAGCCTGATATTCAGGGCTATCTTCAATGAGTTTAACGAGCTTTTCTTCTAACTTGGTGATTTGATTTTTTATCGTGGTTAGCATCGGTTTGATAGTCGGATGGAGAGAAGCGGGAAGTATCTGGATTCGGTTCTTTTCCATGGTTTGCATGGATAACAACTGGTTTCGGCGAATGACTAAGTCACTCATTAGGCGTATGTTTTTTGGCTTTATGACAGTAAGAGCTGGTTTGATTGCTTCTCCATAGTGAGCAATCAATTCTGCATCTAAACGATCATTTTTGGCTCTGCGGCCAATAGCACCAGCGAACCGTTTTATGTGGACAGGGTTTGCTCTGACAATAGGTAATTGAGCCTCTGCACATGCAAGAACAAAAGGCATTTCTAATCGGCCTGTTGCTTCAATAACGATTCGTTCAGGACTGTGACTCTTAATCGTTTTGAGTGCTTTTTTGATGCCTTTATCATTGTTCTCTACTGAGAAAAATAGGTCTAGTGGCCTGATGTGGATGTCTAATTGTGTTTTGCCGGTATCAACTCCAACGTTGATGCTTTGATTGATTTTGGTATTCATAATAAGCTAACTCATGCTTGCGTAATGCGGGTTCGAGACCCAGTCGACTATTCGAGGTTTATGCTTGAAGTCCTATGTAGCGTTCATGTTTGTTATCGGTCTCTCGATAGAGGAGCCAGCGTTTAAACGAACTACTACATAGAAAGCTTTAGTTGCAGCTAAAGCCTGGGTCTCACATTACCCGATTGGAGTGCTTATTATCCATACAAAGCATTTAAGAGTGATTCGCAACGCTTGGCGCTTTCGCTTCGCTCAAGTATAGACAAGCGTTGCTCACACATATGGTCTCCCCCCAGTTTTGCAAGTCAGCAGTATGATTAAAAGCGCAGGTTAACTTCCATATATACGGCCTGTTTAACGGCTATTACCTTGGCCAAGATGAGGAAGTTGAACACGAAGTCCTAATCACCTTATCGACTTTATAAGACAGTGTGAGTATAAGGTTTTCAACGTGTAGGATTTATCCTGTTATTCATCTTACTACGTACTTTGCAAAGGGTTGGTGATCATCATTAGCTTCGTGTTGGTTGATACTCTTCGTTTTTAGTTATAACGGCCCACGCTATGCGCATGAGTTTGTTTGCTAAAGCGACAGCGGCTCTGTTTGGTCCTCGTCGCTCTTGGAGTTCAAGCATCCACTTACTGAGATTATCGGATTTAAATTTGGCGCGCCTAAGCGCAGCTCTTGCTCCATGAACGAGTAGGGAGCGGATATACGTGTTGCCTCTTTTGGTTATTCCTAGAAGAATAACTTTGTCGCCGCTGGTATCTTGCTTTGGTACAAGCCCCATTGCGGCGGAGGCATCTCTACCGGTTTTGAACTGTTGTCCAGAGCCAAGCCATACTGCAACGGCTTGGCTAGTGAGTGGTCCAAAGCCTGGAATAGACATGAGTCGCTTTGCGCTTTCGAACTGCTTGATGGTTTGGTTAAGTTTATCGTCGAACCATTTTACTTGTTTGTCGATGTATAAATATCGTTCGTACTGATGTGATAGCAATTCTCTTAATATACAAGACAGTTTGTTTTCATCTTTCTCGAGTATTTCGGGTATGGCCTTTCTGAAGGCAGCGGCTCCTTTGGGCATAATGATGCCGTATTCAGAGATAAGGCCACGCACTTGATTAACGATACGAGTTCTTTCAGTGACGAGCAGACGTCTCATTCGAATAAGAGATTGGATGTCTTGTTGCTCGACGGATTTATGAGGCACAGGGTGAGGTCTTTTGTAGAGCGCGACTTCGGCAATGGCTTCGGCATCGTTATAATCGTTTTTCTGTTTACGCCTTTGAGTTTTCACATGCTGAGGTGCGTAGAGTATGACTTCGTGACCGAACTGAGAGAATTCACGAGCCCAGTAGTGTGCGCCGGAACAAGCTTCCATGGCGATAGTACAGGGTGCTTTATTGGCGATATAGCTAAGTAGTTTACTTCGTTGAAGTTTTTTACGGCAAAGGTTCTTCCCTTTATGATTGATTTCAAAAAGAAAGAAGATATTTTTTGCTAAATCGATGCCGATGATTTTATGCTGAGTCATGGTCTTCTCCTTTTACTTCGGACCTGAACACTCCAAGCATGGCTTACCGTCATGTGAAGTGGTAGGGGGAGACCATCTCATCACCTTAACAGGGCTATAACACAAAATCAGGCTATTGCTCAAAATTGCTATTTGAACTATTATTTGTACAGTAAATTGTACCATAGGGAGTTCAACATGAGCCGCATCCATTTTGATCAAGATATTCGGCCTTTGTCTGAATTTCGTGCTGGCGTGACGTCATTTATTAAACAGATTAACGAAACTCGCAGACCACTAGTTATCACACAACGTGGTAAGGGTGTTGCGGTTGTCCTTGATGTTGCAGAATATGAAGCAATGCAAGAGAAGATCGAGTTACTGGAAGAAATGCGTACTGCTGAAGCACAATTAGCTTCAGGTTTAGGTGTTTCCAATGAAGACGCTCGTGCTCAAGTATTGGGGCGCATTAAGAAATGAAAGTAGTCTGGTCACCACTAGCATTACAAAAGTTAGGTGATGCAGCCGAGTTTATTTCACTGGATAATCCAGTGGCGGCAGAAAACTGGGTTAATGAGGTTTTTGATAAAACTGATTTACTCTCAAGTATGCCTGACATGGGGCGAATGGTTCCTGAGCTGCCTCATACCAATTACCGTGAAATTTTGTTTGGTCACTATCGCATCATATATAGCCTTAGCCATGAAATTCGCGTCCTCACAGTACGAAATTGTCGTCAGATACTAACGGAAAGTGACGTGTAGCAATTGTGTTATAACAAGCAATTTATGAGGGATTCACAACGCTTGGCACTTTTGCTCCTACTTCAAGTTAAGTGTTTATGGCACAATGCGTTAGGTTTGGGTGGAGGCGTTGTTCACCCCTTAATTGGGCTAGTTGCCCAGAGGAAGTAATCAATCCATTGGGAACTTTTGTTTCTGGTGGAGTACGCGCATAATTCGGATAATGTCGCCTTCGATCCAATAGGAGACGATCATTGAAATCTCAGGAATTATAAGTAATCGCCCACGAATGCCGTCTCTCTGTACACCCATTAGAGGCTGCTCAAGCAAGTTTTCTACTTTTGTTTCAATGAGGTTGTCAGCGTTTTCTGCCGCATCAGGGTTGAAGTCATAGATAAACTCAAAGATCCTTTCACGATCATTGAGTGATTCTTCTTCCCATAAAATCATTGCTTACCTCGATTACGTATTCTGGCTTTGCGTTCTTCCATTCGAGATTTAGCAGTTTGGTGTTCAACGAAAACGGATTCTCCTGAGTCAAACTTCTCAAATGCTAGGTTTACTTGTTCAGTTAGCCATGCATCGTGAGATAATGTCTGTCTTTGTTGCTCAGCGAGTTGCTCAGTAAGCTCACGGCAAGCACCACTCAGTGTGCGACCTTGGCTCTCAGCCATCTGTTGAGCTAGGCGTTTTGTTTCTTCATCAACACGAAATTGAATTCTAGTGTCCATGATGTATTCCTTTATTGGTGTGTGTACAAATGTTAGCACTCACCTTTGAGATGGGCAACTGACAAGCTACTATGGCGCCAATAACTAACTTTTGGTGCTATGTTTCATCGCACATAGTCCCATATCTCATCAACCATTGCAGAACGTTAAATGGTAGGTCACCACTATCTGTAGAGGAAAGTGCATTGAAGTTAACCAATAAACTCGTACGTTACCCGCACATTGATGTTAATCGTGCGTTTGAAAAAGAAGCTGAATTATTGCAGCAAATTCAGGCGGGTGAGATTGGGCAAGCCTTAATGTTGTGGCAAGCAAAAGCGCCGACACTTGTTTTGCCCGCAGGTAAAAAGTGGCCTGTGACCGTAGAGTCTAGAAAACAACTCGCGGCACAAGGTTGGCAACTCACCTCACGTAAAACAGGCGGCGCTCCCGTTCCCCAACTGCCGGGGATCATTAACTTATCGCACATTTACCATTGGCCTCGTGATGAAGCCTACAACATCCAAAAAGCGTATCTACATCTGTGCAATATCTTAACCCTGTTTTTTAAAGAACTGGGTATCGATGTGGATGTACACGCGACTCCCGGTTCTTATTGCGATGGTGATTACAATCTCAATATCAACAAACAAAAAATAGTGGGCACGGCGCAGCGTGTTTTGCTTAAACAAGGGGGCGGCCAAATCGTACTTTCGCAAGCTTGTATCTTGTTGGATGTCGACCTAGAGAACATCGTTGCACCCGTAAATTTTTATAATCAAGTTTGTGGAAATCCAACCGTGGTGGACGCGCAAGTTCATACTCCGTTGTCCGCACATCTGACAACTCTACCCAACGTAGACTCACTCTTTCAGCAGTTAAGCCAAGCTTTCATTAAGCATGCGTGATACCAACCTTTCGTTAACGCCAAACTAATTTGCCGATGGTAGAACGATTTCAATACTATGTGTCGATGACAACGAATGGGTTGAACTTGAGGCGGTGAGAACTTTATAATGTTACTTGTAACATAATAAAGAGTTCAAATAGTTATGACAGAACAGCAGAAGAAAACTCGAACCACACTTCAAGATGTTGCAGACAAAGTGGGGGTCACAAAGATGACCGTCTCTCGTTACATGCGCAATCCCGATTCAGTCGCAGCCAAAACTCGCGTTAAAATTGCAGCGGTTATTGAAGAGATGGGATACATCGAAAACAAAGCGCCAGCTATGCTCTCTAAATCGTCGAGTAAAGCGATCGGTATCTTGCTCCCTTCGTTATCAAACCAAATCTTTGCCGCGTTTGTTCAAGGTATTGAAACGGTTACTAAAGAGAATGGCTACGAGACGTTGCTTGCTCACTTTAGCTATGATGCTGTGGAAGAAGAGGAAAAGATTGCTTCGCTGCTTTCGTATCAAGTTGATGGGTTGATATTGACGGAAAGCCACCACACCCCCCGCACGTTACAGATGATCAAGAATTCAGGTGTTTCTGTTGTTGAAACGATGGAACTCCCAACCAATCCGATCGATATGGTTGTTGGCTTGGACCATATTGATGCTTCTTACCATGTCGTGAAGCGAATGATTGAAGCTGGTAAACGCTCTATTGCTTACTTTGGCGCTCGATTGGATGCGCGAACCAAGTTGCGTTTGCAAGGCTATGACAAAGCGATGTATGAGGCTGGATTAGAGCCTAAACACGTGTTGACTGAACAGCACTCTAACTTCTCTTTGGCTGAAGATCTGCTTGATCGCGCTCTTGCGGATTACCCAGATCTAGATGGCGTGTTCTGCACCAATGATGACATCGCGATAGGTACCTTGCTCATTGCCCCGCAACGTGGAATCCAAGTGCCGCAACAGCTATCTGTAGTGGGCTATAACGCGTTAGATATCGGTCAAACCATACGCCCAAAACTGACTAGCGTGGATACGCCACGTTATGAAATAGGTAAGAAAAGTGCCGAGCTACTGCTTGCCCGATTGAAAGGTGAGCCAGTCACGGAAACGGTAGTGGATATGGGCTATCGCATCACGGATGGCGAAAGCGTTTAACCAAGTATGGTGGAAACGGAAAGGGGCATCGAAATGATGCCCCTTTTGCTTTTACATTTAAGTAATGACACAGCTAGACGATAAAACTCGCCCCTTGTTCTGCACTCGAAACGCTTTGGTAACCAAGATTGCCCATGAAGTTGATGAGCAAAACCAAGTGGGTTGTATGCTGGCGGGCGGTAACTTCTATCCATATTCATGTAAGCCAGAAGATGTGCTGATGGCTATGGAAAAAGACCGCGAGAACCTGTTCTTTATCGATGTTCAATCGCGTGGTTACTACCCATCTTATGCTCAAAAAGTGTTTGATAACAAAGGTGTGGTGCTTGAAACACAAGAAGAAGATTTCGAGATTCTGAAAAATACTGTCGATTTCATTTCTTTCAGTTATTACGCTTCACGCTGTGCTTCCGCTGATATGAATGCAGGAAATACGAGTGCAGCGAACGTCGTTAAGTCCATCAAAAACCCTCATCTTCCAGCAAGTGATTGGGGCTGGGTCATTGACCCTACAGGTCTTCGAATTACGATGAACACACTCTATGACCGTTACCAGAAACCACTTTTCTTGGTAGAAAATGGCTTAGGTGCTCGTGATACCTTGGATGACAATGGAGAAGTGAACGATGATTACCGCATTGATTACCTTCGTCAGCACATTGTTGCGATGCATGAAGCAATGGAAGACGGTGTACCATTGATGGGTTACACACCTTGGGGTTGTATCGATCTTGTTGCGGCGTCGACCGGAGAGATGAGCAAGCGCTATGGGTTTATCTACGTGGACAGAGACAACCTAGGCAATGGTACGTTAAATCGTATTCCTAAAAAGTCATTCCACTGGTACAAAAAAGTGATCGCAAGCAACGGCAGCGACTTGGCTTAATTTGTCTGTTTGATAATGAGAGAAATGAACAATGAAAACAATTGAACAGCGACTCAGAGATATTCGCATCGTTCCGGTGATCGCCATTAATGACGTTGCTCAGGCTGTGCCGCTTGCGAAAGTATTGGTTGAGAATGGTTTGCCTTGTGCTGAAGTGACATTTCGTACAGAAGCGGCAGCAGAGTCGATTCGTTTGATGCGTGAAGCTTACCCTGAGTTACTGATTGGCGCAGGTACTGTGCTGACTACAGAGCAGGTGGATACTGCCATTGATGCGGGTGTTGATTTCATTGTCAGCCCAGGTTTGAATCCAACCACAGTCAAATACTGTCAGCAAAGAGGGGTTACGATCGTTCCTGGAGTGAATAACCCAAGCTTGGTTGAACAAGCAATGGAAATGGGGCTTAAGACACTAAAGTTTTTCCCAGCAGAGCCATCTGGCGGTGTCGCAATGTTGAAAGCGTTGACGGCTGTTTATCCGGTTAACTTTATGCCGACCGGCGGTGTAAGCCCAGCGAACGTTGAGTCTTACTTAGCACTGAAATCAGTCGTTGCCTGCGGTGGAACTTGGATGGTACCGACCGACAAAATGGACAAGGGTGATTGGGATGGAATCGCAGAATTAGTTCGAGCGATCGGTTCCAGATAGTTCGATAGAGAGATACATAGCTAGAAAATGAAAGGGCCAGCTGACACTGGCCCTTTTTGTGGCTGCTTCAAACGATGTAGAGGTTACTCGTTACCAAGCAAAGGTTTTAATGACGTTTTGCTTAGTGATTGGGTTATGCGCGATGTCTTGATTTATCTTATCAAGAAACGGCTTACGAGCCTGAGGCAACATGCCACGCATTGGTGAGATGTTATTGCCGTGGTCACCCCAGTAGTAGCAATCGAAATCTTCTAGGTTTTCGAGCAAGTATTTTTCTTCTTCCAGAATCTGCAATGGCGTTGGTAAAACAAACTCGCCACGGTTTACTTCTTTTTCCAATACCGATCCCGGTTGAACGGCTAAAGCCATCGGTGCAATCGCATCTGGCTGCATGATGTTCAACAAGCTGGTGGTATTAATCGCATGCTCTATAGAACGCTCTTTGCCGCCAAGGCCAAAGATGAAAGAAGCCAGTACCTTGATGTCTGCTTCACGGGCTAGGTTCATTCCTTCAATCGCATGCTCACGCGTCATGCGCTTTTGAATGCGTTCAAGCAAAATTGGGTCACCGGACTCCAAGCCTGAATAGGCCATGCTTAAACCTGCCGACTTAATCTCTTTTAATTCAGACAAGCTCTTACGACGGAAGTCATTGAACCCTGAATACAGAGAGATGTTCTTGATCTCTGGGAAGGTGATCTTGATGTAATCCAGAATCGAAATCAGCATCTCGGTTCTAATCGCCATCACGTTACCATCGACCAAAAAGATAGATTCAACATGCGGGTAGATTTTTCTCGCCGCATCAATATCTTCAAAGATGTCTTTGATGTCTCTTACTTTGAAACGCTTATCATCAAACATCGTGCAGAAGGTACACTGGTTATTACTGCACCCCAATGTTGTCTGGATGAGTACGCTCTCTGCTTCCATCCAAGGACGATAAACTTTACCTTCAAAACGCATAAATGCTCCTCGGCCGTAGCCTGTGTTGTTTCGACGGGGGCAAGTTTAGCAATCTGCATCTTGGGTGATAATTGGGCAAAGCGGGGAATCAGTATTAAAGAAATCTTAATAATCGAAAGAGCGCGCAGTTCTTTGTCTGTATAGATAGAACTGCGGCTTGGATTGTGTGTGTGGTGGTGGGGGGGGAGTGTTAGTGGTCGTTTTTTACTAATGAATGATCAGTGCGTAACGCACAGTTTTTCTTCGAGTAATTGATTAAGCACTGTCACCAGCTTGTGGTTCTTAGTGTTGTCTAATGCGTCGGCGTGCGGGTCTTTGAACAACCCAGAATCATTATCAAAATATTGACCAGAAGCGTTGGCAAACTCATCACTGAGCGCAGCACGACAAAGAATATCGGCTCCAATCGCAAGGTCGTTGCCATCAACGCCATAAGCATCTTTCACTAATTTACTACCAAGGAAAGAAGCTGGGTTTACAGGGATAATTGCGGTGCCTTTGTCTAAAAGAGTATTGGCTAATTCGATGGACCACATCGTTAGCGCCAGCTTACTTTGCGCGTAAACCGGACCATCAAGTTCGCCCGCATTCGGACTGATTAATGCATCTAGATCTACGGGTGCTTGGGCTGCTGAAGATAGGTTGACGATACGACCTGTCGCATCAAAAAGAGGAAGCAGCTTTTGTGTCAGTAGATACGGCGCAATGGTGTTTACGACAAAACGCACATCAAGATTGTCTGGAGTGGTGATGTCCGACACTTTATACACACCTGCGTTGTTAATGAGTATATCGAGTCGTTTGTGATCGCTTTTGATTTGAGTTGCGAGCGCCTCAACTTCAGAGAGCGTCGATAGGTCTGCGATGTAGCTTTCGATGATTGCATTCTTAGACAGGCGAGACAGAGCGGTCACGACTTTATTGACCTTAACTGGGTTGCGGCCATGAATCAGAACATGGTGCCCTTGCTGCGTTAGTGCTTTTGCGGTCTCTAAACCAATGCCATCCGTGGCACCTGTGATCAGAATTATTTTTTGCATATTCCGTCCTTCAAAAAATAGTTTGAACAACGTTATAACAAAGATTAATGACACATAGTTGCATTTGGCTCACAAGCTGAAGACTCAAATGTGAGTCTATGGGGTAAATAATGACCATTTTAACACTTGGTGGTTAACCGTTGGCGTTTAACGATTAAGTAAGACAATGGGTCAGTTTGTGACTGACCCAAATTAAGAGAAGTGACCGAGTTATTTGATGTCTTGAACGTTCATAACCAGAGTTTCCCAGTTACGTTGGTTTTCCATATCGTGCTCTAGGCCTTGCTCATCGGCAATTTGGAAGCGCTTAACCGCAGGGGTTTTGCTCGTAGCTTGATACAACCAATAAGCTTCCGCTTTGAGTGCTTCGGCTTCGTCAGCATCAAAGTCTCTTGCCCTTGAACATTCACAGTACCGAAGTCAAAAGTGACGGTAAGAATTCCATCCTCGGCTTGATCTTTAAACGTTGTATAACCTTGATATACCATTTCCATATTCCTTCTGAGAGATTTCATTTCAGCCTATTCAGTGTGAATGCGACCTAAATTCAGGCTAGCGAGGAATGTTCGAACCAACAATTAACCATTAAACGAAACACTATTAACGAATTATTAAGAGTGTTGGCGCGTTTGATAATTTCAATTTATTCAGTGTCTTAGATGGATATTTTAACGTTGAAGGTATCTTGCTAATTCGATTGTCAACGAAATCTAAAAACTCATTCCTTGTCTGGCGCTCTTATCCTTTTCATTTAGCTTCGTATACTGCTCAACTAGGTAATTAGCCCCAAAGTACAGACAAGAGTGAACCGACTTATGCAGATGAGATCCGCGACTTTGAAAACCATTATTGAGAAAACGCTGCCACTGACGCTGGGTGTGTTTGCGATCATGATGGTTCAATTGGTCGATTCGATCTTTATTGGTCAGCTAGGGGTGAATGAATTGGCGGTTCACGGTATCACCTTGCCATTTCAAGCAGCGTTTACCGGGGTTCAAGTGGGCATCGGTGTGGCGGCAACGTCCATTATTTCTCAAGCGGTAGGGGCAAAAGAACAACGTAAATCTACTTCAATTGCGACGCTGTCGGTTGGATTTGGAGTGTTGGTGATTGCTTTGATCTGCATAGGGCTGATTGTTTTTAGCGATTCTGTTTTTGCGTCGTTTGTGAATGATGTCTCTGACGCTCAATACCAATCCATGCTGTCGATTTTTAATGTGTACTGGCCGTTGTGGCTATTCAGTGCATTGATGGTGGCGGTGCTTTATCTGGCCACCTGCGTTTATCGTGCCAATGGCGATACCAAAACAACCGGCAGCATGTTCTTGGCTGCCAGCGTGATTAACCTGATTCTCGACCCTATTCTGATCTTTGGATTGGATATGGGCATCGCAGGGGCGGCGATCGCATCGAGCATTGGCTACGCTTTCGGCGCAATCTACATGCTAATCAAGTCTCGCGGCAAAGGTTGGTTTGGCTTCAATGGCGCGTGCAGTAACCGAATCAAAGGCTACAGTTTTGAGTTATTCAAGACGGTAATGCCAACCACTGCGAATCAGATATTACCTGCGGTCAGCGCGTTCTTCTCAATGCTATTGATTGCGAGAATCGGAACCGATGAGATGGCTTTTTGGAGCTTACTCGCCCGTGTTGAAAGTTTTATGCTGGTGTTTTCTCTTGCTCTGACGATGTCTATCCCGCCTATGATTGGTCGTTACCTAGGGGCGCAGCAGCGATGCAAAATCCCTGAGCTATTGAATACAACAGCGAAGTTCTTATTGGTTTTCCACACCGTGATGGCAACATTGTTGGCGCTGTTTAGTGGCTGGATTATTCCTGTTATCTCGGAAGAACAAAGCATACGCAGCTGGTTTGAAGTGACCTTGTTATTTATACCGTTCAGCTATGGGCCGCTTGGGCTTTGCATGTTGGTTGCGTCGGTCTTTAATGCCTTGGGTGTGCCGCGTAAAGCTTTGAATGTCTCTTTCCTACGCTTGTTTGTTTTCTACATTCCCGCTTTATGGATCGGCTCGATAACCGGAGACATGGTCAATGCGGTTATTGCTGCGACAGTCGCCAATGTTTTAGCGGGCGCTTTTGCATGGTTTAAGCTTAATGCCTATATTAAAACTCACATTATTCCCCGTGCCGCTGCGGCCAATAAGCAGCGTGTACTCAGCGCAGGCTAGCCATTATTGATGAACATTGAACATCTAAAATTGTTTGTGCGACTCGCGTCTACGCACAATATAGGTCAAGCAGGACAAGAGCTTGGGTTGTCACCTCCGGTAGCCAGTATTCATATCGGAAAACTCGAAGAGAGCCTAGGTGCTATCGCGTCGATCACGGTGAAGCGGTAAGGGATGTATGTGTCGATGGCTTGGGCATTGCCATGTGCGCGAGTTGGATAGCATACAAGCAGCTCGCGGAAGGTGCGCTGGTTGAGGTGTTGCCGGATTACCCTTTAAAGGATGAGGCGGCTATCTGGGCGGTATACCCGAGTGCTCAGTTACTTGCACCAAAGGTGCGCGTATTTATCGATTACTTTGTTCAATATTATGGTTCGCCTTCTTATTGGGATTGCGACGTAAACGGGCAAACTCAGTAATCTATAAGCTTCAACAAATTATCAGTTTTATTAAGCTCTCAGTCTCAGTAATAGAGCAAACGCAGTAGCGTTCAAGAAACACTTATTGAGAACAAATAAGAAAGCCCCGACCAAAAGGTAGGGGCTTGTTTTATGTTCTTTATAGAACGTTTTTTCTAGCTAACTGCTGTTGTTTTTACTTAGTGTTTCCGGCGTTTAATGAGCGTGTACCGCTGAATCTTGGTATAGCTCTGCATCAACTTCTTCGCCTTTTTTTGGACGCGGTACAATCTCAAAAGAGGTGTCAGCTTCTGTCAATGAAGACAGCAGTTTGTTAAGTGATGTCTTATCACCTTTCACGCCTGCTTGTCCGTCTTCTAACAGTTTTCCAAGGCTTGTTTTCTTAAGCACGATGTCAGACACGTCAGACTTATTGATGATCAGTGTTGTATCGGCGTCTTGCAGCTCGTTCACTTGAATGTTGTTCAGGTTACCGTTAGACATTTCAACGTAGTAAAACTCTTTCACATCAGGCAGCTGAATATTCAACGTAAATGGTGTTTCTTGTGCCTTTAGCGAGTCCACTTTAACTGCTAAGTAATCTAACAAGTTCTCAATGGTCATGTTAGCCAACACATCCGGAGATGCAGTCTTTGGTGCGCCCGGTTGTGTGCCAATGCGAAGCTCTTGAGCGCCGGTTAGGTAGATGTTTCTCCAACCTGCACCTTCTGATTGATAACCCAACTGCTCGTATGTATCTGCCAATAAGCCACGTGCAACTTTGTTCTCTGGCTCAGCTTGAATCACCTTATTCAGTGCTGTTGCAACGAAGCGGTATTCACCTTCTTGGAAATCTTGCTGCGCTTTTTCAATCACAGCATCGCTGCCGCCCATGTACTCAACAAACTTCACCGATTCTGGCTCGATTGGTAATGGATTAAGGTTAGCTGGGTTCATGTCGAAGTAACCAAGATACATGTTGTACACAGCGCGAGCGTTGTGAGAGTAAGTACCGTGGTAACCGTTGGTGTGCCAAGACTGTTGGATGCTGTCTGGCATTACCTTGTAAATCTCGTCACCGATGTCTTGCAGAACCACGCCGTTATTGGCTAAGCGAAGCGTTTGGTTATGAGTAAAACCGTAAGCGTCACGCTGCATTTTTAGGTAATCAGAGATCTCTTGTTCGCCCCAGATTGGCGATGAGTGAGACGCAAACAACACCTCTGTTTCTTCACCCCAAGTGATTAACATCTCGTTGATCTTCTTAGACCATTTCAAGCCGTCACGAACTTTAGCGCCACGCAGCGTGTACAGGTTATGCATGCCTTGGTAAGTCAGCTCGCCAGTCCAAAGTGCTTTCATGCTTGGAATATACGTCACCATTTCAGAGGCCGCTTCGGTACCTGAAGCATCCATGAATTGCATTTCTAGGCCGTCAATAACCAGAGTTTCAATCTCTTCGTTATGGTTCAGTTCGTAGTCTGGCAGTACGTAAGTAATGCTACCGGTTGATAGGCCTTTCGACAGTGCCGCATCCACAATACCGTGTTCGTGTCGGTTCAGCGTTGCGCCATATTGATAAGCGGTACGACGAGACATTGCATTACCCGCAAGTTAACGGCTACATGAAGCAGCCGATGATTGAAGATGAGTTGGTGCTGATAGCTCGAAAGGGGCATCCGAGAATCAATGGCTCTGTGACGCAAGAGCAATATTACAACGAAAAGCATGTTACTTTTAGAATGCGTCGAACCCGTTTATACACGGCAGATTATTTTACCAAGTCGCCACTGAAACAGAGAAAAGTGAGTGCCGAGTGTGACTCGCTGATGACCATGTGTGTGCTGGTATCGGGCTCAGATTGTGTCGGCAGTACATCGCGTGATTTTGCCAATCAATTTTCCGAATCCTTCCAGCTTCAAGTCCTTGATCAGCCGTTTGAAATCTTACCTATGCAGCAATACATGATTTGGCATAAAAGAACCGATTTGAACCCTGCTCATCAGTGGCTGAGAAACAAGATTCAGCAATATATGGCTGATTAACGAGCCGCTCTTGCTGCTCGTTTCTGTTTGGCGCTCTCTATCATCTTAGAAGGCGTCATTCCTGTCACCAACATGGTGCCGGTGATAACCAGAATTGAACCAACAATCGTATTGATGCCAATTGCTTCATCTAAGAATAAGTTACCCCATAGAATACCAAATACCGGAATGATGAAGGTCACGGACAGGGCTGAAGGTGCGCCGAGTTCAGAGACGAGATTGAAGTAAAGTAGATACGCTAACCCAGTACATACCGCGCCTAATAAGACAACCGATGTAGTGATCGTAACGTCGGGTGTTTCTCTCATCGGAATAAAGAATACAAACGGCAAAACCAGCAATACCGCAGCCCACATGCTGCCATGAGCATTGTTGAATGCCTCAACTTTAGGGGCTTGTTTGGTATAGTTTGACGCTATTCCGTAGCTAAAGGCCGCCATCACTGCTGCAAAGATAGGAAGCATAGCCTCACGGCCAATGTTCATCGCATCCCAACCGACTAACACGCCAACTCCTGTTACCCCAATCCCAAGTCCCAATAGAACTTTCGCCTCGAGTGCTGTTTTGGTCCATATTGCACCAATGATTGCCGCCCATATTGGCGCGGTAGAGTTCAAGATGGCGAGTGTCGAGGCGTTAAGTGTCTGCGCGGCATAAGCGAAAAGCAAAAAAGGAAGTGTGGTGTTAAACAGGCCGAGAATGAAGAAGTGTTTTGCGTGATCATGAAAAGAGAGCTTCTTTTTTAAATAGAAAGAAACTAAAAGCAGAGTAAGTGCTGCAAACAGAACTCGCGCTTCAATTAAGACTGCGGGCCCTAATGGATTGGCGGCCATTCTCATGAAAAGAAACGAGCCTCCCCATATAGCCGCAAGTAGTATCAGTTTTAAAAAGCTCACAGTTTGAATCTCAGATTGTGTAAAACCTGACTATGGAGGAAAGATAACTATTACACAAACATAGATGCCAATACTGTGCAGTTATGGACATAAAATCGAGCCCGTTAATCAGGAACAATTTCGTTCTGTTTATTGTTCCTTATTTGATGAGTAATCTAGCGTTAGACATCAAACTTAGGCAAACAAAATGAAGATTGAACACATCGCAATTTGGACCAAACAATTCGAAGTACTGAAGCGATTTTATGAAGATTATTTCGGCGCGACATTGAACTCAAAATATCACAACCCAACCAAAGGGTTTTCTTCATACTTCCTCTCATTTGAGACTGGAAGCCGACTAGAGATCATGGAAATGGACTCGGTGCCTGAATCGAAAGATGACATCTATGATCAGTTTACAGGCTTCATTCACATGGTGATATCATTAGGTTCGGAACAGGCGGTCGATCAACTGACTCAACACTTGGTCGAAGACGGCTATGAGCGCTTAGATGGCCCAAGAAGAACAGGCGATGGCTATTATGAGAGCTATGTACTCGATCCGGATGGTAATCGTTTGGAACTTACCGTTTAATGTAGAGACTTAATTGAGTTACTCATCTACTAACGGAACTGAGGTATGACAATGATGAAGCTTGCTGTGACTTTCCTTTTTAGTCTTGGGCTTATGGGATGTGCTACCTCAGAACCGGTGTATGAGCAGGAGGCGGACTCAAAGCCTGAACCATCACAACCCATAGGTTACCTCGGTTTTAAAGCTCACCAAGAGTGGGCGATTCAATTCAATGATTGCACGGTCTACGATTTAATCGGTGCACAACCTTACCAGTGGTTTGATCGCACTTCAGCCTCTGTGAGCTGTTATACGTTTAAGCCAAACGATGCCATCGAGCCTTTATCTGTCTATGCCGACGCAAACTTCGACAGCAATAAGCTAGCCCCGATTAACCTATTTCAAGAGCTGCAGGTATCAGAGTCTGGCTGGGGCAAGTTTCCTGCCGTCTATGAGACCAACGGTACCAATTGGCTGAAAGTCAAAGAGGGTTGGATTCACCTCACTTTAGCCGATCAGACACTCGTCCAGTTCTACCCGGGAACTCAAGACCTATCCGGCAAATCTCAGCATGATCAGTATTTTGAGCAGCATTGATCGTAATGCTGACTGTTGATTAGTCTGTAGTTCGATCAAAAAAGATCTTTTAACTATTGCTGAAACCGGTTTCAACCTGTATCTTTTCTTTTATTGAAATCGGTTTCAGAGTTGCAATGAGCTCTCTAATCCTGATCTTTTTCACGAATAACTTGTAGCGAGTAATGGTATGAACAACGAATTTCCGAACGATTTTTTATGGGGCGGTGCAGTAGCAGCGCATCAACTAGAAGGTGGCTGGGATGCGAATGGTAAAGGTGTCAGTGTTGTTGATGTATTAACAGCGGGCGCTCATGGTGTACAACGTCGAATCACCGATGGCGTGATTGATGGCGAAAACTATCCCAACCAAGTCGCAGTGGATTTCTACCATCGCTACAAAGAAGACATTAAGTTATTCGCTGAGATGGGTTTTAAGTGTTTCCGTACCAGTATCGCGTGGACGCGTATCTTCCCAAATGGCGATGACGCTGAGCCGTGTGAAGCGGGTTTAGCGTTTTACGATGATCTGTTTGATGAGCTGTTGAAATACGATATTCAACCTGTGGTCACACTGAGCCACTTTGAAATGCCTTACCATCTAGCTAACGAATATGGTGGCTGGATGAACCGTAAAGTGATCGACTTCTTCGTTAAGTACTCAACTACGGTGATGGAGCGTTACCAGCACAAAGTGAAATACTGGATGACGTTTAACGAGATCAACAACCAGATGAACACCTCGGCAGACATCTTCGGTTGGTTGTGCTCTGGCGTGAAGTTCCCGCAATGTGAAAAGCCGCAAGAAGCTATGTATCAAGCGGTTCACCACCAGTTTGTTGCGAGTGCGTTGGTGGTTAAGAAAGGTCACGAGATCAATTCAAATCTTCAAATTGGCGCAATGTGTGCGATGGTGCCTTTCTATCCTCGTTCTTCTAAACCGGAAGACATTATGGTGGCACAACAAGCGATGCGTGACCGTTACTTCTTCTCAGATGTGATGGTTCGCGGTCATTACCCAAATTACGCTACGCGTGACTGGGCAATCAAAGGCTTCAACATTGAGATGCAGCCTGAAGATGAGCAGATCCTAAAAGAAGGTAAGGCTGATTACTTAGGCTTTAGCTACTACATGTCGAATACCTTGGATTCTTCTTCTCACCAATCTACAGAAGAAGCGATGGACGGCGGTCATGAAAATTCGGTCGATAATCCGTTCATCCAGTCTAGCGATTGGGGCTGGCCAATTGATCCGACGGGTTTGCGTTTCTGTTTAGCGTCTCTGTATGAACGTTATGAAGTGCCATTGTTCATCGTTGAGAACGGTTTTGGCGCGGTTGATACCATTGAAGAAGATGGCAGCATTAATGACGATTACCGCATTGCTTACCTTGGCGACCACATCAAAGAGATGAAAAAAGCCGTTTCGATTGATGGTGTTGATTTGATGGGCTATACCCCTTGGGGCTGTATCGATTTAGTTTCGTTCACCACGGGCGAGATGAAAAAACGCTACGGATTCATTTACGTAGATAAGCACAACGATCAATCTGGCTCACTAGAACGCAAGCGCAAGAAGTCTTTCGAGTGGTATAAAGGTGTGATTGCATCTAACGGTGCCACTATTTAGAATGCATTCCCCAGCGCAGTTATGTGAACTGTGAGCTGTCATTTTGCAATGAATTAGTCGGCCTATGTCGGCTAATTTTTTATAAAGGAAAAGAAGCGAATGGTAACCATGCTTGATGTCGCAAACCGCGCAGGCGTATCTAAATCGACCGTTTCTCGTGTCTTAAATGGCAAGAACATCGTGCGCCCAGATGTGGTGAAAAAGGTATTTGATGCGATTCAAGAAACAGGTTATCGACCGAACTTGTTGGCTCAGCAATTGGCGACCAAGAAGACCAACTTCATCGGCTTTGTTATCACCAATGAGTTGTTCAATGGCCCTTACTTCTCTTCCTTGATGTATCACGCGGCTTCTTATAGCGAAAAGTCGAATCACCAACTGGTGATCACCGATGGCAAACACAGCGCTGAAGACGAAAGAAAGGCGATCAATTTCCTGCTGGATATGAAGTGCGCGGGCATCATCATCTATCCGCAATGTTTAACCGAAAGCGAGATAGCTCAGATCATCGAAAGCACTGACACTCCGATTCTGGTACTCAACCGAGAAATGCCGTCGAAGCCCAATCATGCTATTACCACCGACCATTATCAGAGCGCTTGTTTGATGGTTGAACACATCATCGAGCAGGGTCATACCGATATTGCAGTGATTCGTGGTAAAGCCGGTTCTTCGACCGATGAGCTGCGTTACCAAGCCTATCAAGATGTGTTAACTAAACATGGTGTTGCATTGGATGAGTCCAACGTTGTTCAAGGTGATTGGACGATGGAGAGCGGTTATCACGCGGCTCAGGCTTTGGTAAAAAGCAGAACCACATTCACTGCTATCTTGTCTGAAAACGATGATATGGCGATTGGTGCGATTAAGGCGTTAACCGAACTTGGGTACTCATTGCCTCAAGATGTTTCGATCGTCGGCTTTGATAACAGCAAAGTGGGGGCGTTTTTAACGCCAAGCTTAACGTCTGTGAGTGTGCCATTAGAGCAAATGACGCAAAAGGCGATCCTGCAAATTGTCGGTGAAACAGAGCAAGCGACCACCATCAATACCACTGGTAGTTTGGTGTTACGTGATTCGATAGCGAAGCTAAATTAGCACTGTTCGAATTTCATATTTTACCTACAAAAAGTGACGAGCTGCGCATCTCTTAAACCAAGCTCAAACACTCCTTATTCACTGTTATTTAGATGTGCGATATTGCGTTTTTGGTCGATGAATTGACCACCATTAGTTAAGTAATGTGAAGCTAGATAAGTAATATGAAAATAGCTAATTGATGTGAGAACAGGTAAGTAACGTGAAAACAGAAAAACAAAAAATGCTAGCAGGTGAACCTTATCAGGCTTGGGATAAAGAGCTTTATGCAGCTCGTATCGAATGTCGCAAGGTGCTTCAAAAACTCAATAACAGTATTCCTGACACACCCGAATGGGAAGCAGCAACGCAAGAGCTGATTCCGGGCTGTGAAAATGCGCATTTAGAACCTCCATTTCGTTGTGACTACGGCTCGAACATCAAGCTAGGCAAGAACTTCTACGCTAACTTTAACTGCGTGATTTTGGATGTGGCTGAAGTGACTATTGGCGACAATGTGCTGCTTGGTCCGAACGTTCAAATCCTGACTGCAGGTCACCCACTCGATGTGAAAGGCCGTGTAGAAGAAGGCGTTGAGTTTGGCACACCGATTAATGTTGGCAACAATGTTTGGCTTGGCGGTGGTGTAATTATCTGCCCCGGTGTCACCATTGGCGAAAACAGCGTGATTGGCGCGGGCAGTGTCGTAACCAAAGACATCCCAGCCAATGTGGTTGCAGTCGGTAACCCATGTAAAGTGCTGAAATCGATCGATAACGGACAATAATCAGATTTAAATGACGAAGCCCGAACCTAGGTTCGGGCTTTGTTTTTTCTATTCTTGCTAAATGCTAAATGCTAAATGCTAGATGGAACAGCTTGTTGTGCTTGCTTCTTATCTAACGCACCACTGAATCGAGTCAGAACAAGAGCGATCAAAACGATCACAGCACCTACCCAAGGGGTGTTCATTAATCCAGATTTCGCGACAATCAAACCACCGCCCCATGAGCCTAATGCGATACCGACGTTGAAGGCTGCAATGTTCAACCCAGAAGCGACATCGACGGCGTCTGGTGTGTATTTCTCAGCCAGTTTCACAACATACACTTGTAGCCCCGGAACGTTACCGAATGCGAATGCACCCCAAACCAAAATGGTAGCAACAGCTGCGTAAGGGTTTACTGCGGTAAAGTTGAATACCACCAGTACTGCGGCTAAACCAGAGAAGATAACGGTCAACGCTTTAATCGGGCCCATCTTGTCGGCCATTTTTCCGCCCCAGATGTTACCTACCGCCACTGACACACCGTAAACCAACATGATGAGACTGATAGAGCTCGAATCAAACCCTGATACATTTTCCAGTATTGGAGCAAGGAACGTAAACGCTGTGAACGTACCGCCATAACCTAGTGCTGTGATAGCGTAAACCAACAGTAAGCGTGGTTGAGTTAGAACCTTTAGTTGTGCCGAAATCTTCGCCGCAGGTGGTTGCTTAAGGTTGCTTGGAACCAAGATAGCGCTGCCGATAAGAGCAATAAGGCCAAGCAGAGCAACGATCAAGAAGGTCGCTTGCCATCCAAAGGTTTGGCCGATATAAGTGCCCAGTGGTACTCCAGTTACCAATGCAACCGTTAAACCCGTAAACATGATCGCAATGGCACTGGCTGCTTTATCTTTTGAAACCAAACCTGTCGCGATGGTCGATCCGATCGAGAAGAACACACCATGGGCAAGGCCAGTCAAAATTCGTGCGGCGATCAGCGTGTTATAGCCTGGAGCTTGCCACGCCAATAAGTTACCAATGACAAACAATGCCATCACGGTTAGCAATACCGCTTTACGATTCCACTTTCCGGTTAATGCCGTTAAGACTGGTGCGCCAATAGCAACGCCAAGCGCGTATAAACTGACTAATAGGCCTGCCGATGGCAGAGATACATTCAAGTCGCTCGCCATGGTAGGAATCAAGCCTACGATGACAAATTCTGTGGTTCCGATGGCAAAGGCGCTGAGCGTCAATGCAAGTAATGCTAGTGGCATAATCATCTCTCTTACTGTTCTTTGTTAAGTACCGAGCGCGATAAAATGGGGCAGCTTGTGACTGCAATAGGAGCGCTTCGTTTGATGGCGAGGATTATCTAGCAAAATATATTTGTGAAAAATGCCATCATTAACAAATAACCTTTGTGATATTTGCAATAATTGGAGGGTTAGCCGATCATTGGATTAAGCTGATGAGATCGAAAAGACACCGTGATTTGAGCTGTGATGAGCACAAGCGAGATGACATTAAACAAAATGAAGATAGCGAAGGAGCCTCATGTTAACCCGTTCAGATGATTTAGAAATGGTACTCACCGTTGTCGATGCTGGTGGTTTTTCTGCGGCGGCAGAGGCGCTGGATGTGCAGGTCGCCAAGGTGTCTCGCTCGGTGAGTAAGGTTGAGTTACAACTCGGCGTCTCAATATTCAACCGAACAACGAGACGCGTGGAATTGACGGAGGAAGGACGGCAGTTTGTCGATTCAGTCAGGGTGGGATTACAGATGATTCAGAGCGCGGAAGAAGAAATCGTGTCGCGCGGTGAGTTGCCAAAAGGTCGTTTAAGAGTCGATGCCGCCAGTCCATTCGTATTTCACCAACTAGTGCCGTTGGTGCAGTCATTCAAAGAGGCTTACCCAGACATTGAATTGGAACTCACTTCCAACGAAGGCTTCGTAGATCTTCTCGAAAAGAGAACTGATGTTGCGATTCGAATCGGTAAGTTGTCCGATTCAACACTGCACGCTCGCCCGTTAGGAAAAAGTTTACTCCATATTGTTGCGTCACCTGATTATCTCGCTAAGCGTGGGGTGCCCACCAAACCTGAAGATTTGAGTTCGCATCAAATTGTGGGGTTTGCGGGTAACAAAGTGCTTAACCATTGGCCTTTACCAAACCAAAGTGATGTCGCGCCTACTGTGACAGCCAGTAATGGTGAAACCGTGCGTCAACTAGTCTTAGCTGGAAATGGGATTGCTTGTTTATCGGGGTTTATGGTGCAGGAAGATATGGCTGCGGGTCGCCTAATCCCTATTCTGGAACAAGACAAACTTGCCAACACAGACCGAGAGCGAGTGAATGCGGTTTACTACAAGTCGTCATCGGTCTCTAAACGTATCTCGGCGTTTATCGACTTTATTCAGCCCCGTTTGAGCTTGTAGGGAAGGCTTGTGTAGGGACGATAAACGTTATGTAGCGTGAACAATGTTTTCGGTGTTGATCCTTACATGCCCCTTAGATGAACAACAGCTTTAGCGCTTACGTAAGTAATGCGTTTGCACAATCTCATATAAGTAAGTCGACACGCCTGTTAGTGTGAAATCAAGCGGTGAAACTAGATCTCCAAACAATGGTGAAGCATCACCCAGACCGAACAGACTCAACATCGAAATGGTAGAAAAGCCGCTGAGTTTATACTGTTTGGCACTCACCCAACTTAAGTGATCTGTAGGCCAATTTACCGACCTTTAAATTTATACTGGATAATTACCTATAAATTTCAGGCTTTAGCAGTAATAATCAATGAATAGATCGGAATAGCTTGTTCATTGAAAAGCTGTACGGAAAGTTTCTAAGACGCATTGTGAAAAGGAAGTCAGATACATGCCTGTGCTCCAACGCATCAGTTTAACGTTAATCTTAATCGCCGTTTTAGGTGGGTGTTCTTCACTTCCTGAAGGCATCGATCATCCAACAGAACCGCCAACCTCTCCTGCACCTAGTTCTTTATCGGTTCTAACCAATGAATTTCAGCCTGAAGCTTTAGAGCAAGGCACCACCGCGGTTCGTCTGCAAGAGTCTGGTTGGGATGCTTTGGCACAGCGATTAGCACTGGTCGAAAGTGCCGAGCACACCATCGACATTCAATACTACATCTGGAACTCTGACGAATCGGGCAGCTATCTCGCTAGCCGTTTGTTAGCCGCGGCTGAGCGTGGTGTGAAGGTGCGCGTAATGTTGGATGATATCAACCTCAACGAACGT
Source organism: Vibrio sp. 10N.261.51.C6 (assembly GCF_041471785.1). Taxonomy (NCBI): domain Bacteria; kingdom Pseudomonadati; phylum Pseudomonadota; class Gammaproteobacteria; order Vibrionales; family Vibrionaceae; genus Vibrio; species Vibrio sp. 10N.261.51.C6. Next base: position 23,829 of record NZ_JBFRPB010000041.1, read on the forward strand.
GAAGGTTTGCTGTCGGCACTGGATGCGCACCCTAACGTCGAGATTCGTATCTTCAATCCAACGCCAACACGCCGTGGCTTCAGTAAATGGCTGAGCTTTGTCGGTGACTTTTCTCGCTTAAATCGCCGTATGCACAATAAGTCGTTTACCGTAGATGGTACTTTGTCTGTGGTGGGTGGCCGTAATATCGGTGATGAATACTTTGACCTTTCTGATGAAATCAATTTCCGAGACCGCGATGTATTAGTCATGGGCTCGGTAGTTAACACCATCCAAACCAGTTTTGTTGAATACTGGAACAGCCGTTGGTCTTACCCTGTCGATATGCTGGATGATGACGAACAACCTGATCTCTCGAAGATAGATAATATTGTCGTTCCGCATTATCAAAATTACCCGGAATTGCCACTAGATCGTAAGGCTGCTGATAGTTTGCTGAAAGAGGTGATTGGTGAGATGGCATGGGTGAATGCGCGTTTTGTTTACGATCAGCCTGTTCCTGATGATTCAGACAATACCGATGAACCGAAAGAGACCGCGATTCTTCTAGGTAAGTTAGCGAGTGAATCGAAACAAGAGATCTTATTGGAATCGGCTTACCTTGTATTCGATGATGGTCAGCTTGAAGAGTGGCAAGTGTTGAACAATAAGGGCGTTGAGATAAAAGCGCTAACTAACTCTATGGCCTCTAATGATCTGGTGACTAATCATTCTGCTTATGCGGGCAGACGTTACGATATGTTGGAGCATGGCATCGATCTGTTTGAGCTAAAACCAGAATCTAAGTTGTGTGAAGCATCGACTCAAGACGTGTCTAAATGTGCGCCTGAGACAGCCTATGGCTTGCACGCTAAATCAGTCGTATTCGACCGCAGCATCGCGAGCATCGGCTCATTTAACTTCAACTTGCGCTCTACCTACCTCAATACGGAATCGGTTTTGATCATCGAAAATAAAGAGATTGCTGAAACGTTAGCAGACACTATTGAGCAAGCAATGAGTGAAGATAATAGCTGGCGCTTGGAATTGGAAGACGGTGATGTGTATTGGTATTCAGGCGATCAACGTTGGGACAGCGAACCTGACACTGGTCAATGGGAACGAATGCAGTCAGGCTTCCTACAGTTGTTACCGATTGAGAAATATCTGTAAGCTAGCCGCCTCCGGATAAATAAAAATGTCAGCGTATATTACGCTGACATTTTTGTTTGTACTGCTGTTTGCTGCTAGCTCTAATCGCTTAACGGCTTAACGGCTTAACGGCTTAACGGCTTAACGCTTGGTCAGCTGCTTGCTGTTTAAGTAAGGCAGGATATGTGGGCGAGATTCACCAGAGAGTTTCTGTGTGATCTGCTGTGACCAACTGCTCTGTTTTTGGTTGCTTGAACGGCTTGCGTAGTAGCTTTGCATCGAATCATCGTAGCTGGCAATGTCATCTAGGCTCAGCGGTTGGTATTGGTTTTCGTGCATCACCACGTGAGCTGGAAGGCGAGGCTTGACCTCTGGTTGCTGTGCCGGATGACCTAAGCACATCCCAAACAACACGGCGGTATGTTGTGGTAGTTCTAACAGTTCATCGACTTGTTGTGCGCTGTTACGCAGCCCGCCAATGTACACGCCACCTAAACCTAGAGACTCAGCAGCCAACATGCAGTTTTGCGCCATGATGCCAGAATCGACAGCGCCAATCAGGGTCAGTTCAGTAAAGTCGGTTTTCACTTCAGGGTTGATTTGAGCGTGGCGTTGATAGTCGATACAGAACACCAAAAACTCAGCCGCGTTCTCCACGTAAGCTTGATTGCCTGCGTATTCGGCTAGCAGTTTACGCTTCTCTTTGTTTGTCACTCTCACGATAGAAACAGCCTGCAGTAAGCTCGATGACGAAGCCGCGAGACCAGCCTGAATAATCACATCAAGTTGTGCTTTTTCAATCGGTTGATTTGTATATTGACGAATGGAGCGGTGCCCCAGAATAGTTTCAATCGTGCTGTTCATAACTCTCAGACAGTCCTTGTGATGATGGCGTAGAGAATCACAATAACGACAATTACCATGAGCGTAAAGGGCATTAGAGCCTTTCTGGTTGACATATTTCAGCAGCGTCAGCCCAGTTTTTGAGATTCTATTTATAATCGATTAATGCCAGCTGCTATGCCGCTGGCATTTTATTATTGAGTGAAACTTGCTTCGAAATAGGCACCAAATGCTCAGAACTGTCGGATAAAATAGGGCATACTGGACTCAATATATAAACCCAAGAAAGTAACCACGCGCATGAATCCAATCTGCCTCAACGACCCTTTTTTTCTTCCTAATGGCCAAGTGATCAAAAATCGCCTGTTCAAATCGGCAATGAGTGAACAGCTAGGTGATAAACATCATAACCCTAAGCAAGGTTTAGTCACGCTTTACCAGCGTTGGGCTCAAGGAGGAATTGGCCTATCCATGACGGGCAACGTGATGGTAGATAGAGGTGCGCTTGGTGAACCTAAAAACGTGGTGTTAGATGAGCAAAGTGACTTAAGCGTATTTCGTGAGTGGGCGAAGGCTGGAACACAAAATGGTTCGCAGATATGGATGCAATTGAACCACCCAGGAAAGCAAATCCCTAAATTCTTATGTGATAGCCCGGTTGCGCCTTCGGCTATCTCTTTAGAGCGTGGATTAGAAAAAGGTTTCAATACGCCACGAGCTCTGACTGAGACGGAAATAATCGCAATCATTGATAAATTTTCGCTGAGTGCAAAGCTTGCAAAACAAGCAGGCTTTACTGGCGTGCAGATTCACGGTGCTCATGGTTATCTCGTGAGTCAGTTTTTGTCTTCGAGACACAATCAACGCCAAGACAAATGGGGTGGCTCACTCGAAAACAGACTTCGTTTCGTGCTTGAGGTTTATCGCGCGATTCGAAAAGAGGTCGGTGAAGATTTCCCTGTCGGAATTAAGCTCAACAGCGCTGACTTTATGAAAGGTGGCTTCACTGAAGAAGAGTCGATGCAGGTTGTTCAAACACTGAGTGATAACGGTATCGACCTGATTGAGATCTCTGGCGGCACCTATGAAAGTCCATCAATGATGGGTTCAAAGAGCAAAGCTGAACCAATCAAGGCCAGCACGGTAAAACGTGAAGCGTATTTTATGGATTACATGGTGAAGGCGAGAAAACTCGTGAGTACACCGCTGGTGGTCACGGGTGGTTTTCGAACCGCGCAAGCAATGAATGAAGCATTAAACACCTCGGCGACCGATTTTATTGGTATTGCACGCACAATGGCGGTTGATCCTGATTTCCCTAACAAGTTAATTGAAGACCCTAGCCACGGCATGCCACTAACGGTGCCAACCACAGGAAAGCCCGCATTAGACAAGATGGCGATGGTCGGGCTGGTTTGGTATGAACATCAAATGTGGCGCATTGCCTCTGGCAAGAATGCTGACCCTAAACTTAGCGCATTAAGCGTGGTGGTAAAAACAATTTTCAGCGCTGGCTGGCACGCTTTCAAAAAGCGCAGAGTGTAAGCAGTCATGGATTGATAAAGCAGAACTTTGAGGAATTGAAGTTCTGCTTTTTTGTTTGTCTCCTTTTAAGTTCTCGATAAATACATCGCAGAGCACCCTCAGCCAGCTTAGCTGTGGTACTAATCTAATACCAACATGAGCATTGGTTATAGTGTTCATAAGTGGCAAATCAGAGTAGACCAACTAGGATGAATTGAATTAAACCCTACAATTAATTCAACAACATGGTAGTTGCTATGAAGAAAATAACCCTCTTATCTGTCGCGATCTTATCCAGTCTCTCTTTCTCATCTTTTGCTAAAGATTGTGATCCCAACTTGCTGCCTTCTTGGAAGGACAGCGAGAGCAAATCCGCTATCGTCGACTTTGTTGGGCAAGCCACCCAAGCTGAATCTGATACCTTCGTTGCGATCCAAGATCGTATTGCTGTATTTGATAACGACGGCACGCTTTGGTCTGAAAAGCCATACTATTTCCAATTGGCTTTCGCGTTAGATCGAATCAAAGAGATGGCGCTTGAACACCCTGAATGGAAAACGGAAGCACCGTTTAAGTTCGTGCTTGAAGGTGACATCAAGAGTGTTCTAGGGAGCGGCGAAGAAGGTTTATTGAAAATTATCATGGCGACACACTCTGGTATGACAGTCGAACAATACCAAAAAGATGTTAAGCAATGGCTAGCTGCAGCGAAAGACGAACGCTTCAACAAAGCCTACACAGACCTTACTTACCAGCCAATGAAAGAGATGCTGACTTACCTTCAAGAGCATGACTTCAAGACTTACATCGTGTCGGGTGGCGGTGTTGACTTCATGAGAGTGTGGGCTCCTGATGCTTACAATATCCCGTCAGAACAGATCATCGGTAGCGCACTTAAATACAACTACAGCTACAACGACGGTAATCCGACCGTTACCAAAGATTCGTCCATTTTGACCATTGACGACAAAGCCGGAAAGGTCACTAACATTCAGCATATTATCGGTAAGAAGCCGATTCTAGCAGTAGGTAACTCAGACGGCGATCAAGCGATGATGCAGTGGGCAACCAGTCAACCAAACTCAATGGCGATGATTGTTCATCACACCGATGCCGAGCGCGAGTGGAAGTATGATCGTGAGTCCCATGTGGGTAAGCTTGATAAAGCACTCGACGAAGCGAACTCCAGAGATGATTGGACGTTAATCGACATGAAATCCGATTGGTGTGAGGTGTACTAACGCCAAGTATACCCTTGGTCAAAACTTCAAAGGCTCGGATTTTAAATTCGAGCCTTTTTTGTGAGCGGAGGTTTTTGGAATGAATGGTTTGAAAGGAATAAGGTGTTATGGGTTCGCTTTAAGCAAGAACGTACTATAAATTTTCAATGCATGACGGTTTAATCGAGTTAGTCGGAAATTAAAGGAATAGCAAAATGAAAACGATCGGTTTGCTCGGCGGTATGAGTTGGGAGTCGACAGTGAGCTACTACAAATCCATCAACGAGGGCGTTAAAGCCACACTCGGCGGGCTCAATTCTGCAAAGGTTTGTATGTACAGCGTGAACTTCGATGAGATAGAAAAGCTTCAACATCAAGGTCGCTGGGCTGAGACGGCGGATATCTTATCGGACGCGGCTTTATCGGTAGAGAAAGCCGGAGCGGACTTCATCCTGATCTGTACCAATACCATGCATAAGGTCGTTCCTGAGATCGAACAGAAGATCACTATTCCTATCTTGCACATCGCTGATACCACAGCGCAGAAACTGCTGGAACAAGGAGTGAAGAAAGTCGGATTACTCGGCACGGCTTTCACGATGGAACAAGATTTCTATAAAGGCCGCCTGACTAACAAATTCGGTATCGATGTGGTGATTCCTGATGAGAGTGACCGAGAGAAAGTCCACAACATCATTTATCAAGAGCTGTGTCGAGGCCAAGTAAAAGAAGAATCTCGAGATGTATACCGTCAAATCATTGAGAAGCTAGGCCAACAAGGTGCAGAAGCCGTTATTCTGGGCTGTACTGAAATCGCCCTCCTGATTCAGCAGCAACACACTGATGTTCCCTTGTTTGATACCACAGCCATTCATGCAGAAGCGGCTGTACGTTTGGCGACGAGTGACTAACTTCTAGTTCTTATTCTTAGTTCCATAGCTGTCCTATTTTCGCTCTTGTACGATTTTCATTCGTTGAAGTGAAAGTTTTTTGTACAAAAGCAGGTCGTTAGTTAAAGAAGCGATGCTTTGTTCATTAACCAAGGCCTTATCGGTAGGTAAGGTTTTAGTTAATGATTGAGGTATCCGCGCTTTTAAACACTATGCTTTAGTCATGACCGAAAGAGGATTTATTATGAAATGGCTTATCTTATCTGTAACGCTGTTATTCGTGGCAGGATGCCAATCGACGGGGTCTCAAGAAGCACAAGTCGGTGACGACATGAATCGAGTTCATACCCAAGGGTGCAGCAGCTAATCTCTTTGTAGAAACATTTTTCAGCTGCTTCGATAACGATTGTTAACTCTACTTGTATATAGATCTACCTTATAAAGCCTTGTGTTCTTACAAGGCTTTCTTCTATGTAAAGCATCTTATTTTTTTAGGTGGATGTTGTAAATTTGTGAATCTGAACTGTCTATATTCTAGGCTGTGTACTGGATCTCATTTGTTATTTGAGTCCCTTGCTAAGGTAAATAATGAATGTGTACTACCAATCACTTTACTCAACTTAAGAGGTTTCTATGCTAGGTGAAAATCATTCTCTTGTTCACGAATTTCCTGAAATGAAAGATAAAATTGCTGAGCTTGTTAAAACTGACGATGGCTTTGCAGCAGACATGAAGACGTACGACAACCTTGATAAAGAGATTCGTAAGCTTGAGCTGAAAGATTCACCCATTGATGACGGCTCGATGCACCAACTGAAACATGATCGTTCTGTACTGAAAGATGCACTGCATGCACGTTTAACTGGCTAGTGAGCTAGTAATTTTGCTGATTAGCTAAATGGCGAATTGCAGACTTAGACAAAAAAACTCCTTCGGGAGTTTTTTTCGTTTTGGCACAATAACATCTTCACAATTCAACTGAGTTAATACGTTGTATTGTTATGTGAATGACGCATAATGAGGGTTACTGGTACACGATTTTTAAGATTTTATTGGTAATCTCATGAATATTGAACACCTCAAATTGTTTGTTCGTTTAGCTTCCACACATAACATCAGCATGGCTGGGCAAGAGCTTGGTTTGTCTCCTGCTGTTGCAAGCTCGCACATCAGTAAACTGGAAGACAATTTAGGCGTTCGCTTGGTCCACCGAACCACTCGTAAGGTCTCTTTAACCGAAGAGGGGGAAGCATTCTTACCTCATGCTGAAGAAGTGTTATCGAGCGTGGATGCTGCCAAATCGGCGGTCGGTGTGGGTTGTGATTCTCCAACCGGAACGTTGCGAGTTACCGCATCTGCGTCTTTTGGACGTTTGCATCTTGTTCCTGCCTTACCTGGATTCTTAGAGCGCTACTCTGGGTTAAAAGTCGATCTCAGGCTATCAGATTCGATGGTGGATGTTGTTGAGGGTGGCTTTGATATCGCGATTCGTATCTCGGAGCTGAAAGACTCGACACTGATTGCCCGAAAACTTGCGACAGACAAGCGTATTGTGTGTGCATCGCCTGATTACTTAATCAAATATGGTAAGCCAGCCAAACCTCGAGATCTTAACGATCATCAATGTATTAGCTTAATTGGTTTAGAAAACTGGACCTTCAATACTGAAAGCGGGCCTAAGACGATTAAGGCATCTGGGTCGTTCAGGGCAGATAACGGGGAAGCACTGCGTGACGCAGCCTCAGGTGGTATGGGGATCACGGTGACATCGAATTGGTGTGCCTATGAACAACTGAAAAGCGGTCAGCTGGTTCAAATATTAGAAGATTACCCATTAACATCAGAGCCTGCAATTTGGGCTGTGTACCCAAGCACAAGGTTACTTGCACCAAAGGTGAGAGCCTTCATTGACTACTTCTCTGAATATTATGGTAATCCGCCGTATTGGGAGAAAACATAGAGACAAACGTTATTAAAGCGCTGACATGGTGAGCGTTTTTAAATGTGTTGTTTCGTTGAGATAAAGAATAGCAACCTTTTGTGAAGTTGATAATCAACCGGATTAATAAAACACTATTTAGTTTTTGTTGAAAATAGAGGTGTGAATAAAGTCTCAGGCTGAGCGGAATAGTAGACAATAAAAAAGCTTAGCGTGGGGAGCGCTAAGCTTTGTCATTATTTATATTCAGGAGCGGATGGTTTTGCTAGAAGAACTAACCGACTTGAGAAAAGTTCACCACAGTGCTTTCAAGATTCTCTTTTAAGTAGCTAGAAACTGCATGCTGCTCTGTTTCACTTAAGTACAGGCCAAGTTTGGTTCTGCGCCACAAGATGTCTTCGTCAGTCATCGCCATCTCTTCATTAATCAAGTAATCGATCTCAGCTTGGTAAACACCGTGTGCTTCGCTTGAGAACTGGATGCCAAGGTCCGCCTCACATGTAGCGCCTTCAAGCAGGTCCCATGTGTAAGTACCAAATTGGGTCACGTAACGAAGTAGCAGAGCTTCAGATGCCCAAGGGTATTTCGTGTGCATCATTGCTGCAAGCTGTTCGCGGCTACAGCTAAAGTTGCCACCCGGTAGCGTGTCGTTAGCTGTCCAAGGTGCACCCATGTGTTTCAGGTAAGGTTCTAGCTTGTTCAGTGCCGCTTCACCGAGTTTACGATAAGTCGTTAACTTGCCACCAAAGATAGATAGCAGTGGTGCTTGATCCATTTCTGCATCCAGCTCCAGTGTGTAGTCACGAGTGATCGCTTGTGGCGAGTCAGATTCATCATCACAAAGCGGTCTTACGCCACTGTATGTCCACACAACATCGTCACGCTCTAGTTGCTTAACAAAATGCTGGTTAACGATATCAATCAAGTAATCAACTTCTACATCGTCGATAGCCACTTCGCGAGGATCGCCTTTGTATTCAAGGTCGGTGGTGCCGATGATCGAGAACTTATCTAGGTAAGGGATCATGAACACGATGCGGTTATCTTTGTTTTGTAGAATGTACGCTTGTGGTTCGTCATGAACACGCGGTACCACAATGTGTGAGCCTTTGATTAGGCGAATATTACGAGGCGAAGCCTGCTCTAATCCATCATCAAAGAACTGCTTAACCCAAGGGCCAGCCGCGTTAACCAGCGCTTTCGCTTTACGTTCAAAACGTTGGTTTGTCATCACATCAAGAATCGTTACATGCCAAATGTCGCCTTCGCGGTGTGCTTTTTCAACTCGGCAGTAGTTGCGTACTTCTGCGTTGTTTTCTTTCGCCGCCAACACGTTCAGCAATACCATACGCGCATCATCTACCCAGCAGTCTGAGTATTCGAAACCTGTTTTCATTTCTGGTTTAAGCAAACCTGATTGAGCCAAGTTCACCGTTTTACTTCCAGGAAGAGTCGTACGTTTACCTAAGTTATCGTAAAGGAATAGGCCACAGCGGATCATCCAAGCCGGGCGTAAAAATGGTCGGTGCGGTAAACGGAAACGCATTGGTTGTGCAACGTGAGGTGCTTTTCTCAGCAACACTTCACGCTCTGCAAGTGCTTCTGAAACTAAACGAAATTCATAATGTTCAAGGTAACGTAAACCACCGTGGATTAGCTTTGAACTTGCAGAAGACGTCGCAGAGGCGAAATCATTTGCTTCGTATAAACCAACGTTTAGACCACGACCAGCAGCGTCTGCCGTGATACCCGCACCATTGATGCCGCCGCCAATAACGATTAAGTCTAGAGTTGAAGATGTACTATTGTTTGAATTAGTTTGTTGAGCACTCATGGTTTTGACCTCTTTCTGAGCGAACGAGCATTTTAGAACATAATTGAATCCTATATGAACTTTCGTTTGCGGTCATTTATTATTTTCGTTTATGCGCGTTTTATGTGATTTGGGCATAAAAAAACCTCTGCTTATGAAAGCAGAGGTTCAAATAAGTCTAATTCGAGCATAGAAGCGACAGTGACAGTGACAGTGACAATGACAGCGAGCAAGTTTTACTTTATTAACTTTTCTATAAAGAATGGTGATTCATTTAAGAAAGTGGCGTCACTGAGCTCTTATGTTTAGTTATTCGCTCATAGGACGAGCGGTATCGATCACTTCTAATGGTATTGCCGAATCTTTAAGGATGTTGAGAATCTCTTCCGGTGGCTGCTTATTAGTAAACACCATGTGGGCCTGAGAGATATTGCCGAGCTTAACCATCGCGTTACGACCAAACTTACTGTGGTCGACGGCTAAGAAGATGCTGCGACTGTTTTCGATGATGGCTTGTTTTACACGAACTTCGTGGTAATCAAAATCGAGCAGTGAGCCATCAAAGTCGATGCCGCTGATGCCTAAGATGCCGAAATCGAGGCGGAACTGCTTTACAAAGTCGAGTGTCGCTTCGCCAACAATACCGCCATCGCGGTTACGTACTTCACCGCCCGCCAAGATAACCTTGATCTCTGGGTTCGGAAGAAGGATGCTGGCAACGTTAATGTTGTTGGTGACGACTCTTAGCTGTTTGTGATTTTTATTGAGTGCACGTGCCACTGATTCTGGCGTGGTGCCGATATCAACGAACAGGGTTGCACCATCTGGGATGTGCTTAACCAGTTCGTCGGCGATCACGTCTTTTTCGTTGAAGTTAAGCGCTTTACGCGTGTTATAAGAGGTGTTTTCCGAGCTTAAAGGAATGGTTGCACCACCATGATAGCGACGAATTTTGTTTCTATCGGCAAGTTCATTGAGGTCTCGTCTGATGGTTTGTGGGCTGACATCGAACTTTTCAACGAGCTCTTCGGTGCTCACATATCCTTGTGTTTTTACCAGATCTACAATCTGCTGGTGTCTTGGTATCTGCTTCACTTAACTTACCACTCCCTGCGCGCAAAGGGCTCTAGCGCGTCAAAATCGAAAATATAAACTCACGCTATTGTGCTCGAATTGATGAAAAGAGAGAAGTAATGATGGTAAGGAATCATGTCTAAACCGCAAAAACGCTGGTCAAAAAGTGGAATTTGAGCCTGAAACGCAAAAAAGAGCACAAAATAGTGCTCTTTTTAGTTTCGTTTGCTGAGGTTCGAGCAATCTAATCGATGAGGCTGCTCGAGTTCCTAGGTCAACGATTAATGATTAACGATGAGCTGAATACTCTGTATTACTCTTCGTCGTCATCGTGCAGTTCAGACCAAACCTGTGCACACTTGATTGCACGCTTCCAGCCTTTGTAACGGCGGTTACGTTTCTCTTCGTCGTGGTGCGGCATGAAGGTGCGGTTAAGAACGGCTTTGTCTTGAAGCTCGTCAATGCTGTCCCAGAAACCAACCGCTAGGCCAGCAAGGTAAGCGGCACCAAGAGCCGTTACTTCCGTTACTTCAGGGCGGTGAACCTCAGTATCAAGCACGTCTGATTGGAATTGCATTAGGAAGTTGTTCGCTACTGCGCCGCCATCAACACGTAGGTTTGCTAGCTTGATGCCAGAGTCCGCTTGCATCGCGTCTAGTACGTCACGCGTTTGGTAAGCAATACCTTCCAAGGTTGCACGGATGATGTGGTTAGAGTTAACACCACGAGTCAGGCCAACAATCGTACCGCGAGCGTAAGCATCCCAGTATGGTGCGCCTAAACCAGTAAACGCAGGGACTACGTAAACGCCGTTTGAAGAATCTACTTTGGTTGCGAAGTACTCAGAGTCTTCTGCGCCAGCCAGTAGTTTCATTTCATCACGTAGCCATTGGATTGATGCGCCGCCCATGAATACTGCACCTTCCAGTGCGTATGCAGGTTCGCCTTTAGGGCCACATGCCAGTGTGGTTAGAAGGCCGTTTTTCGATGTGACTTTCTCTTGGCCTGTGTTCATTAGAAGGAAACAACCAGTACCATAAGTGTTCTTAGCTTGGCCTGCTTCTACACACATTTGACCGTAAAGTGCAGCTTGTTGGTCACCCGCAATACCCGCGATTGGAATACGAGTACCGCCTTTACCACCAAGGTTCGTTTGGCCGTAAACTTCAGAAGAGCGTTTCACTTCAGGCATCATTGATGCTGGAATACCCATCTCGTCTAGTAGCTTGCTGTCCCAGCATAGGTCGTTGATGTTAAACAACATAGTACGTGATGCGTTAGTGTAATCCGTAACGTGTACACGGCCTTGAGTCATCTTCCAAACCAACCAAGTATCAACCGTACCGAACAGTAGCTTACCTGCTTCAGCGTCTTCGCGAGCGCCTTCAACGTTGTCTAGAATCCATTTTACTTTGGTACCTGAGAAATACGGGTCAAGGACTAAACCTGTATTGTCACGCACGTAGTCTTCTAGGCCACGTTCTTTAAGTTCTTCACAAATTTCTGCAGTACGACGACATTGCCATACGATAGCATTGTATACCGGCTTGCCTGTCTCTTTGTTCCAAACGATGGTGGTTTCACGTTGGTTAGTGATACCGATACCCGCTAGCTCGTCGCTGCGAATGCCTGCTTTAGCTAGAGCTTCAACCAATGTAGAGCTTTGAGTCGCCCAGATTTCCATTGGATCATGCTCAACCCAGCCAGCCTTTGGATAAATTTGAGTAAATTCTCGTTGAGAAGAGCTTACGATGTTTGCATCGTGATCGAGGATTACAGCGCGAGAGCTTGTAGTGCCTTGGTCTAGGGCAACAATGTATTTTTGCTCGGTCATGGTAAGAATCCTTTTTGTTCCGTTATTTATATTTTAGTAAATGTAAGGTCGCTTGGGGTTAAGCTTGAGCTTGTTCAGCTTCTTCTTCTGTTTCACATTGGTTTGGAATTGTGCAGCCATGGCCTTCCACTGGTAGGTGAGCACCAATAACACGTGGGTACAACCAGCCACCAAAACACGCACCAGCGATAGGAGCAAGAATTGGAACGATGAAGTAAGGAATATCACGAGCACCAGTCAATGCAAAATCCCAACCTGCAAAGTAAGCGAAAAGTTTTGGTCCGAAGTCACGTGCAGGGTTCATAGCAAAGCCAGTTAGTGGACCTAATGAGCCACCAATTACCGCGATAAGAATACCGATCAGTAGAGGGTTCATTGCGCCACGTGATGCGCCATTGTTCTCGTCGCCCAGTGCCAGAATGGCAAACATCAATACTGCAGTAATCACGAATTCCACAGCAAAAGCGCCGAAGAAAGAGAGTGAAGCATGTGGGTAAGTCGAGAAGATACCAGCAGTTGATAGTGCGTCTTGGCTGCTACGAACGAAGTTATGTGCGATTTCGTAGTCAGTAAATAGGTTGCTGTACAGGCTGTAAACCAATGCTGCAGAGCAGAAAGCGCCAAGCAGTTGCGAAATGATGTAAGGCACCACTTTCGCTTTATCGAAGCCATGGAACATGGCCAGTGCAATCGTTACGGCTGGGTTGATGTGTGCGCCTGAAACGCCGGCAGTACAGTAAATTGCAATCGCAACACCGAAGCCCCAGATGATGCTGATTTCCCATTGTCCGAATGTCGCACCAGTTAATACCAGAGCGGCCACACAGCCAACGCCAAAGAATATGAGTAATCCTGTGCCGATAAATTCAGCCAAGCATTGCCCAAATAAAGAAGGGTGTTTGTTTGTTGTCATGTTCGAGTCCTTTTTAGTTTTGCTTATCTAGCACGTGTATTGTGCATATATTTGCGAACTCGAAAATAAACGAACATCAAAAGTGAGCGTTTGAGCATAAAATTGTTAATTAAAGTCACTTGAAATGTTAATCCGAACACTTTTGCTCGAAAAAGATGCTCGCATGAACGTCATTGCTCGAATTGATAGGTTGCGAAGCCGCTCAAACTACCTATATGTAAATGAATGCGCAACTGGTACGAGGAGTTTATGTTTGGATTTGTGATGCTGATTCTCGAGTGGTGGTTTATTAAACTTGGATCTTGTGGACTTATCCGGGGTCTCAAATGTTGGAAAAGCGTTAACAAACAAGGATGCACTTAAGCTATGACAAAAAATGCCAGATCCATACTGAATCTGGCAATTCGTTTTGTTTATCGCTCGGTGATGATATTTGAGCGAATCGGTGAATTAATTTAAAGCGTTAACTTTGCCTTGTGTAACAAAGTAGTCTCTTACTGAATCGTACGCCCAGTTAAATCCGATAGCGTAGAGTACAAAGAAAATAACTAGGCCGATGTCCATGATCAGTACGGTTAGGAAGTCGAGTTGTAGAACCCACATCAAGACAGGTAGAGTCACTGTCATTAAGCCAAACTCAAAACCTAATCCGTGCAGGATACGTGTTTTCGTGGTTCTTTTGCTTCGGTCTGTTCCGTAAATTTTGTCGTAGCCATAGTTGTAAACGTAGTTCCAAGCCATCGCTATCAATGATATTGCAAGCGCTAAGCCTGCCATTTCACCTGCGCCATTTCCTGTAACATAGGTTGCAAGCCCTGCCATTAGAACCAAAGCAACCAATTCAAATAGCACCATGTGCAACATGCGTTCTTTATGTGACATTTTTCTAACTCTCTTTACGATTAAATAGCCGCCGATGGGCTAATGACTTGGCTAGATAATATCTACTTAAGTGATAATATAAAGATAGTTAGTATCACATATAGTGATAGTAAGTTTGGGAGAAACCGAATGTACAACATTGAACAACTGAAAATGTTTGTGTATGCCGTTGAATTAGGGTCATTTTCTGCCAGTGCTCGTCATTTGGGTAAGGTACAGTCGGCGGTGAGCCAAGGCATCAGTAATCTTGAAATCGATTTTAATGTTGAGCTTTTTGATCGTTCGACTCGAAAGCCTTCACTAACCAAAGCGGGTGAGCAGTTATTTAAACAGGTGAAAGCAATCGTGCTTCAGGTTGAAGATCTGAATGTGACGGTTAACGCGATGGGTAGCGGTGAAGAGGGGCTCATCACAATTGCATTAGATGATTCATTGCTGGTTCCGAACCTATCTAAGATCCTTAGTCAGTTCAGTCAACAATTCCCTGCGACTGAAGTTGAATTGGTTGCGTGTACCACGACAGAGGTCAATCCGTTGATTATCGAAGAGAGGGCCGACATTGGATTGATGTTTACCAACTTGGCTTTTGATGTCGGCTCTGAGCCTTGCTTTATCGGTCACTTACCGTTTATTGCTGTGTGTCATCCAAGTCATGCGCTCGCAAAAACAGGTGTGGCGAAACTCACTGACTTACTCCCGCATCGTCAGTTAATGTTGAGGGGAGACAAAGGCAAGGTGATGGATCAGTTTCCGCTGATTGCCGGAAAGGTATGGTGGTCAAACAGCTTTATCGTCATTAAAGAGATGATTCTTGGTAGCGATATCGGTTGGGCATACTTACCGAAACACCTTGTTGAAGAAGAGCTTATTAAACAGCGCTTGGTAGAGGTGAATGTGTCATTTGACCATAAAACTTGGTCGCCTCCGGTTGATCTTGTTCTGTCTAAAACACGCTCAAAAGGCCCTGCATTACTTTGGCTTGAACAAGCATTGAAAGGCCTATTAGACGAAACTGAATAAAGAAAAGGCTCACCGTTTAACGTGTGAGCCTTTCTGTTCAAAGTGATGCTGCTTTTTGTTAGTTCTAGTTCTAGGTGTAGACGTAGATGCTATACGCTAGGTTTAACCGTCTGACCGTTGTAGTACTTGTCTTTCATCTTAAGCGACACGTTCACAAGGTAAATCAGCACAGGGACTTCAATCAGTGGACCGATAACGCCTGCAAACGCTTGGTCTGAGTTGATACCGAATACTGAGATAGCCACGGCAATCGCTAGCTCGAAGTTGTTACCTGTTGCTGTAAATGCAATTGATGCGTTCTTGTCGTACTCGATGCCCATCTTTTTACCGATGAAGAAACTGATGAAGAACATCGCAGTGAAGTAGATAGTCAGTGGAACCGCAATTAATAGAACGTCCATTGGCAGTTCAACAATCATTTCACCTTTCAGGCTGAACATCAGAACGATGGTTGCCAGTAGTGCAATCAGTGTGATTGGAGAGATGCGTGGAATAAATACGTCGTTGTACCACTGCTCGCCTTTCATCGACACAAGGATCTTACGGCTTAGGAAGCCCGCTAGGAATGGGATACCTAGGTAGATAATTACACTGTGTGCAATGTCGATCATCGAGATATCAACCAACATGCCTTCGTAACCAAATACTGGTGGAAGAACGCTGATGAACAACCACGCCATAAAGCTGTAGCTCACCACTTGGAATGCACTGTTTAGAGCAACCAATGCCGCGCCGTACTCTTTGTTACCGCCGCCGATGTCGTTCCAAACCAGAACCATCGCCACACAACGAGCAAGACCAATCAGAATCACCCCAACCATGTAACCTGGGTGGTCTCCCAAGAAAGTTAGTGCCAATACAAACATCAGAATTGGACCAACGATCCAGTTCATGATCAAAGAGAGCTTAATGGCTTTCTTATCTTTTACCACAGTGCCTAGCAGGTTGTAGTTAACCTTAGCCAGAGGTGGGTACATCATTAAGATAAGGCCAATCGCAAGCGGAATGTTAGTGGTGCCAACAGACATTGAATCGTTCCACTGTTCGATCTGTGGGAATAGGGTGCCGAGTAGTACACCAAGGCCCATGGCAATAAAAATCCACAGTGTTAAGTAGCGATCTAGAAAACCTAACTTTGGTTTCATGATAATCTCTCTTAGTTGATATCGTAAATCGTCGAAAAACGATTGGTTGTGGCAAAAAAACACGCTTAAAAGTAAAGGCTATCAAAGCCGATCATTCAAGCGTGAACTTCTATTTTAAAATGCTGTTAAATATCGATTCGAAGCGTTGAATATTGTCGCGGTCGATGCGGTAACACATCTTCGGCGGAATCGACTCAGCCGTAATAAAACCTGAGGCTTTCAATATTCTTAAGTGCTCTGATACCGTTGATTGAGCTAAACCCAATTCACTCACCAGATCACTGTTCAAGCAGCCGCCCGATTTTTCTAACGTGGAAAGGATACTCAATATACGTATTCTTGCTGGGTGAGCGAGTGCTTTCGCCAGTGCGGCCATTTGCTTTTCTGCTTTAGCATCACCGTGTTCGATGGGCAGAGAACAGCCACCAGATGTCGAGCAAGTTGAGTTCATATTGACGTCTCACTTTCATTAATCGTTAAAAGACGATTAATGATAAGCCTATTTTAAATAGGGGTCAATGCTCACTGTCTATTTGAACGAACTTTAAGGTGGCGATTCAGGGACTATGGTTGAACTCTGCTTTGACTCAGCTACGCAAAATGGCGTGAACATCGATTAAACGCCATTTTGCTCGGTTATCCGCTAGTTAAGAACGGTATAGCCTCGGTTGATCATACAGTTACGATTCACTTGAAACTTCTGCTGCTCAGATAGCTCGGCGGATTGTCTTTTTTGAGCACCGTGCTTTAAAGCGCCGCTGATAATACCGATGCCAGCACCAATTTTTGCACCATCATGACCACTCCCGCCAGAGACGGCTCCACCAACCGCACCCAGCGCTGCACCCTTAGCGGTTGAACCGACAATATCGCTGCCAAGAGAATCGACCTCTTCAGGCTTCACTTGTTGAGCGTATTGCTCACATTCATACAGATCGGCGTGATACTGTGTTTCATCAACACCTTTAGTATCGACAATAATTTGATTAGCAAATACTGAACTTGATGCTACAAGCAATATCGCTGCGATTGGAGAGAATGGAAATTTCACAATATAGACCTCTAGAGTATTCATTGCATTGTTAAAGTGACGTGTAGTTCTCGATGAAATCAAGGCGACGATCGGTGTACTCACCAGAATCCAACATCTTAGATAACCCGCGAAGCGTGTTGTAAGGCTGAGAAACGGCCACCATGTTAATGAGCCAATACGGAATATCGCCACCTGGATCACTCAATACTCGATAAGAGATATGGGTGGTGTTTTCGTCGATTGGTGTCAGGATCCAACTCGCCTCTAATTCAGCCACTCTGATGATTTTTTTATTATTGTTTGGCAGGTAATCAGGCCTACCATGCTGACCAATGGTGACAACCATCGTCTCTGGATCTTGAGTGATGACGTTCTCTACGATAGCTTCACGATCGGCAACTGGCCAAGGTGCCTTGGTATAGGTTTTGGTGATCGTGTGCGCCGCACTAAAATGCTCTATTTCTTCCATGTCATCGATGTTTTCTACCCATTGCGTGCCAACAGAGGTATCGATAAAGAGTGCGATAATAGAAGTGAGGGACGCGTTGATGTCGCCTTCTGCTCGAAATTCTTTAAAGTGACTGCCTTCAATTTTACGGTTATAAACCTCGATGCCTTTTTTATCGCGTGCCAGTGACCAGCCATCGGTGTCTGATGCAAACACCGAAACTGAACAAGCAAGAAGAAGCAAAGTAATAATCTTATTCATCATGTTAATGAGCGCCCTTTCCAGCTGATTTTATTGGTTTTAGATAAGCGGTAACTGTTCAGCACGAGTAGGCTTTGAACACAAATACCGAAGGGTACGGTTAACGCAAATTTTGCGGGAACAAACAGTTCCTTAACCAAAATGAAGTAGGTGACGATCGACACCAAGAGCATCACAGAGCTGACAATGAGCGAATAAGCATGAATGGCAGACATGTCACTGATGAAGGCGTTCGCCGATACCAGCATCAAAAGCGGTCCCGCCCATGCGATGATGTTGGCTTTGATGAAGACTTTTAAAGCTTGTGCTTGCGATTGACAATTCACAATAAGATTCATGTTTTTGGAAAAGCCAGCCCAGATTGAGTTGAAGTCTGAATACATGTGCGTACTCATTAGTTTGTCTGCAAATGCCCAGAAAATCTTAAATCCATTGACCTTCATGACTTTTGCAAAGGCGATGTCTTCCGATATCGCGTTTGCTACTGCGGCGTGTCCACCGACTGCGTCGTAGGATTTTCGGGTAAACAACATCGCCTGACCGTTAGCAATCGCTTCTTCCTTAGTCATGTCGTTCGAGTTTTTAAAGTTCATATAAGATGCGATCGATAGAAAGATGCCCGGCAAGGTCGCTTTTTCTGCCACAGACGCAAAAGTTTGTTTTGGATTAAACGATAAGAGATCAGTTTTTTGTTGGATAGCAAAGTCGATAACGCTCTGTAGCATCGCGGGTGCTGAATCGGTATCTGCATCAATGAAATACACATATTCACCGCTCGCGTTGAGTGCGCCAGCCATACATGCATTGCTCTTACCAAGCCATCCGGTCGGTAACGTTCTACCTGAAATACAGCGCGCGTTAACGTCGAACTTACTGATCAATGCTTCTACTTTTGCACGGGTTGAGTCAGTAGAAAAGTCATCAACAACAATGACTTCAAACTTGTCTTTTGGGTAGCTCTGCTTCAATAGAGAGCCAAGGCTGATTTCAATATTGTCTTCTTCATTTCGCGCAGGAATAATGACGGAAACAGTCGGCCACTCAGTTCTTTTGAACGATATTTTAGGTTCAATGTGAATACGATGGCGCTCTAAGTTCGCAAGTGTGATTAGAAACTTGACGGTAACGATGCAAAGCAAGGTCGTAATAATAGCTAAAATCATAATGACTGTGGTCGGAATAAAGTGATGGAGAGACAGGAAAGAATATAGTGGAGTGTGACCTAACGCACATCTTGTATGTAGGACTTAACCCTTCAAACTGGAATGCGCTTCTGTTAGCGTTTGCCTTGGAAAGATGTGAAACAGTGACTGACAGGCGGTAAAATAAGCATTGTATTCACCAGCGACTCTAGCGATATAATCGAACCCAGAACCGTTACTCAAGATAACGAATGATCATAATCCAATAATAGGTACGCCCGACATGCCCCAACAAAACATCAAATTTATCGCGACTGATATGGATGGCACCTTACTCGATGAGCATGGAAAGCTCGACCCTGAGTTTTTCAATCTTTATGAGCGCTTAGAAGCGCAAGATATTATTTTTGCTGCCGCGTCTGGCCGCCAGTATTACAGCTTGCTAGAAACATTTTCCCCGCTTAAAGATCGCATGATGTTTATTGCTGAAAACGGCACATTAGTGATGCACAAAGGCCAAGAACTTTACAGCTGCTTGCTTGATACCGATGCCATTAAAGAGATCATTAAAGAAGCTCGAGCTATTGAAGGCGCGCATGTGGTGCTATGCGGTAAGAAATCGGCATACATCGAAACCAAAGATGAGCGTGCTCTGGCGGAGATCTCTAAGTACTACCATCGCCGTGAGCAAGTAGAAGACTTACTGGCGGTAGAAGACGATTTCATCAAGGTGGCTATCTGTCACTTCGACGGTTCACAAGAGAAAGTGAACCCAACTATTGATGCCAAATTCGGTGAGAACTACCAAGTGGTTGTAAGCGCAAAAATTTGGTTAGATGTGATGAACGCTGAAGCGTCAAAAGGCGCGGCGATTAAACATCTACAGAACACATTAGGTTTCACTTACGAGCAGACCATGAGCTTTGGTGATTACCTAAATGACTTGGAAATGCTTAAAGAGAGCTACCACTCTTACGCGATGGAAAACGCGCATCCAAAGTTAAAAGAGATCGCGCGTTTTGGCGCGCCAAGTAACGTTGACGCGGGTGTGTTCCAAGTACTTGAGAAGTTGCTAGCGTAACGCTCTTAAGCTAGATTCGATTTTTATCAAAGCCAACTCGTGAAAATGAGTTGGCTTTTTTGTTGAATGCTGTTGTATTGAGTTAAATTTGAACGAGTGTTCAGCTTGTTGTAGTCTAACCAGAAAGATGGGTATTCACTTTGAATTGGATACGCCTTAGTAACGATATTTGGAATGATTATGAGCAAGAAACTTCAACTTGATATTATTTCTGACGTAATGTGCCCGTGGTGCGTAGTCGGTTACAAAAACTTAGAGCTAGCCGTTGCGGAACTTGGTTTAGAAGACCAGATTGAACTTGAATGGCAGCCGTTTGAGCTTAACCCTGACATGCCGCAAGAGGGCGAAAACCTGCGTGCCCATATCATGAGAAAATACGGTTCTAGCGCAGAAGAGAGCCAACGTTCACGAGAACAGCTTTCGGCTCGCGGCCAAGCGGTTGGTTTCGATTTCAATTTCTATGACAGTATGAGAATGGTCAATTCACGTCATCTACATGTACTTCTCGATTTTGCACTAGCGCACGGCAAACAGACTGAGTTAAAGCTACGCTTCTTTGCTGCTCACTTCACAGAGCAAAAAGACCTGTCCGATCTTGAAGTCATTGCACAAGAGCTTGAAGCGGTTGGCTTAGACTCAACGAAGGCACTGAAGCGCCTAAAGAACACCGACAACTTGAAGCAAATTGAAGCGCAAGAGTTTGAATGGCAACGCATGGGGATCTCTGCGGTTCCTACTGTGGTGTTCAACCGTAAGAGTGCAGTAACGGGCGCGCAGACGGTAGAAACCTACAAGCAGATTCTTCAAGAGCTTATTGCTGAATCATAAACGGATCATTGCTATCAATTAGAGTCTGAATTTCATGGAATCACTGTCACTCGCTCAAGCGCAAAAACTGGTATTGCTTTCGCAAAAGCTGCCGCCTAAGAAGTTGCCACCTAAAAAGCAACGCAATGGGGGCGCTTTGGCGAACACGTTGTCTGCGATTGAAAACCTTGGCTATGTGCAAATTGATACCATCTCTGTGATTCAGCGAGCTCACCACCACACGCTTTGGAATCGCAATCAAGATTACCAACTGAACCATCTTGATAAGCTGTTAGAGCGTCGAGAAGTATTTGAGTATTGGTCGCATGCCGCCGCGTATTTACCCATGCGTGACTTCCGATTCAGCCTACACCGCAAGAATGGCTTTGCGAGCGGTAAGCTCAAGCATTGGTATAAAAAGAATGACGCACTGATGGCTCATGTTCTCAAACGTATTGAGAATGAAGGGCCGTTGATGGCGAAAGATTTTGAAGGGGATAGGCCAAACCCCGGCGGTTGGGGCGGTAAACCGGCCAAGCAAGCATTAGAAACATTGTTCATGCAAGGCGACTTAATGGTGCCAAGCCGAGTTAACTTTCATAAGGTGTATGACCTAACCGAGCGAGTTTTACCGAGCGGAATTGATACCTCTGAGCCGACAGAACAAGAGTACATCGAGCATCTGATAACACGTTATTTAGAGGCTAACGGAGTTGGAATAGCGTCGGAAATGAGCTACCTACTCAAGAACACAAAGCCTTTGATTCAGAGAGCACTCCAACAGATGCTTGAAGATAAGCAGGTTCTGAAAGTAGATATTCAAGGCTCTGATTACTATGTCCTGCCAGGTGCTTTTGAACTGCTGAATCAACCTCTTCCCAGAACCAAGCTTAAGATACTGTCTCCGTTTGATAACCTGCTGATTCAACGAAAGCGAATGCAATCATTGTTCAACTTTGATTACCTCCTAGAATGCTATGTTCCAGAGGCCAAGCGTCAGTTTGGTTATTTTAGCTTACCGATTCTGTGGCAAGGTGAGCTGGTGGCACGAATGGATTGCAAGGTCGACAGGAAGAGTGGTTTGCTCAATATCCGTAACTTGGTTGTGGAAGAGCGAATTAAAAACCATGAGTTGTTGGTTCATGCTTTATGCGATGAACTAAAACACTTCATGGTGTTCAACCAATGTGATGAGATGATCGTCCATAACACCACGCCCTCTGATCTTGGCAAGCGCTTGATGAGCCAATGGCAACCAGTCTAGCGGTCTTTGTTGTTTAGAAAGCGCTTAGTTACTCAGCAAACGCAGCTAACAAGAACTCGACAAAGGTTCTGTTCTTCAACGACAGTTGCTTGGTTTTGTAGAGCAAGTGAATCGGCTTTGGTAACGGCGCCATGCCGGGTAGGATTTCCAACAGCGCTCCACGATCAATCTCTTCTGCGACTAAGATAGTCGGTTGCAACAACACGCCCACACCCTGCAGGGCGGCATACCGCAACACATCACCATTATTCGACATCAAGCGCACACGTTCTTTATTCGGTGTGGCGTGAGGAGCTTGGCTGCTGTAACTGAATCCAAGCGATGGGTGCTGCGCCAAGTCTTCCAATACTCTGATTTCAGCATGTTGGTTTAGGTAAGCGGGCGCCGCGCAGTAACACATCTCATAATCCCCTAAATACCTTGCGACCAAGCTTGAATCGGATAGGTCACCAATTCGCACAATCAGGTCAATGTCAGATGAATAAGGATCAACAAGGTCATTATTCAACATCAGCTCAACGTTAATGGTTGGGTGATGCGCGAGAAACTTAGCTACGATAGGGGCGAGTACCTTGTTTCCATAGGTGACAGGGCAGTTTATTTTTACCGTGCCTTGTGGTTGATTTTCCAAGGTTTGAATCAGGTTCTCTGCATTGCTGATGTCTTCGAGAATTCGCTTACACTCACGATAGTAAAGTTGTCCTGAATCGGTTAACGATTGCTTACGCGTGGTGCGGTGGATCAGCTGAGACTTCAAACTGGCTTCTAAGGAATGGACATGTTTGCTTATCATAGTCGCCGACAGGTTGAAGTGGTTTGCGGCGCTGCGAAAGCTACCTTGTTCCACCACATAGACGAAGACTTTCATGCTGGTTAACTTATCCATTGAACACTTTTGGTTGATAAACAATAAACAAAACGTGAGTTTATCAATTCTTAGGGGTTAATTATATTAATGGCAAACCGATAATTAACTAAAATAAGAGCGTGCAATGCCTCAAACGAATGAAACTATCTTTGTTACTGCCGAACTTAAGATCAAAACCAACATAGAACGAGCAGCTGCGCTCGAAGCTATCGAACAGTTTTGTTTAGACATGCAAAGCGAACCGGGCTGCCTCCAAGCAATTGCAACCTATGATCAAAGCCAAAGCGATCGTGTGATCTTGCTTGAGCAATACGCAAACCGTGAAGCGATCAATCAGCACTTTGGTATGCCTCATACCCAAGCGTTTATTGAGCGTGATATAACGGAATTAGTGCAAGCATTTGAAACACAACGTGGACCTATCAAAACACAAGAGCAGGAGAGCTAAGACATGAAATGGGGAATTCTAGGAACCAGTTTTATCTCAGGTGTAATGGCGGATGCAATTAAAGGCGATGCTCAAAGCGAGCTGTATGCCGTTGCTGGTCGCACTGAAAAAACACTTAACGAGTTTGCTGCCCAATACCAACCAACACAAACCTTCAACAGCTATGAAGCCTTGATTGAAGATGAGTCGGTCGACATTATCTATATTGCTCTGCCAAACCATGTTCATCATGAGTATGTGATTAAAGCGGCTCAAAAAGGCAAAGCGATCTTGTGTGAAAAATCGTTATCGGTTGATATGGAAAAAACCGAGCAAGCTTTACTAGCCGTGAAAGAAGCGGGCGTATTCTTTGCTGAAGGTTTGATGTATTTAAACCATCCACTTATCACCAAGCTTCATCAAGAACTGGCAACTGGTGAGATTGGCGAAGTGCGTTCAATTCAAGGTTCCTACGTTGCGGCGATTGATCAGTTCGTGAATCCTGCGAGCAAAGGCGCGCTATACAACCTTGGCTGTTACCCAATGTCGCTGATTCACTCTGTTGCGCAGCAGCAATTTGGTGAGAGCGTGTTCGATGACGTGCAGATCTCAGCAATCGGTCGACGAGGCGAAGATGGCAATATCTGTGAATCGTCGGCGATGATGCATTTCAACGACCGTTTTACCGCACAAATCCACACTGCTGAAGACCACGGTTTAAAGCATGGTTTTACGATCCTAGGCAGCAAAGGCTGTATCACGCTAGATACTAATCCATGGCTACCGACGGCAGAAAACACGTTTACGGTAGAGATCTATGAAACGTCGACACGTGAAGTGAAAGTCGAAGCGCAAGGTGATGGTTTCCATTATCAAGTGCGCAATATCCGCCAAGCGGTTGAGCAAGGTGATACACAACTTGCTGCGCCAATGGCAACCCACCAAGACTCTCGCGTAATCATGAAGTTATTAACTGATTGGGAACAAGCGGCGAGCTAATGTTTTAGTAAATTCTATACTCGTCTCATGTTTGATCGCCTCGTAAGCTATCAAACATGAGGCGTTTCCTCTATATCTTCCAGTCGACTCTCCCCAATAAATACTTTGCATTTGAAACCGCCACAGTGTCCAATATCAGGTAGTACGAAACTGACCGAAAAACCTTATTTTTTAAGGTGTTAAATAGGACCTTTGCCGCATGCGTAAATCAGATAAGAAAATCGAGAATCAAATCAGAGACGTGTTAACTGACGTTTGTGAAGACACGCTGAAAGGCTTCGATGGTTTTTTATGGGTGACTCACTCGGTCAACTTCTCATCTTTTCCGCAAAGTTTGAAAATTGTCTGTGTATTCGATACCAATCAGGATAGAACGAACTTCTTAAGTGGCGAAGGTCAACAGAGTGTCTCAGGGGCTATTCAACAAGCGTTCAATCAAGTTGGAATTCAACTGAAGAATATCGATAAGCATGTTAGCTACGATACGCAAGAAAATTGCGATCGCGACCATCAAGGGAAGTGGAACAAGAGGCTTTAAGGAGCGTTGTCATCGTTCTTGTTTAGACAGCCTATCCAAATTGAGTTTCAATAGTGTGGCGCCCAAACTGAGATTCGATACAGCAAATCCAAGTCCTATTCTGAGTTCTAGGCTCTGATAACTTCTCATCTTCCAAACCGTATTATTCTCATTTTGAGAAAATCTGAGCTGATTTCTCGTTAGCCGGAGATACTTGGTTTCCAAATAAAATTAAAATCACAAAAACTTATATTTTCCTTAATGCATTGATTTTGAATCGGCATTTGCTCGTTTTACTTGCCACCGATGAAACAAGACAGACGAGCACTTGAACAATAGAGCCATGTAGTCGATACTTTTTTCGTATTTTGATTCCTAAATTGACACGTAAGTTGGCTGACTTTTCGTTTTGTGATTTAAGGCATGACAGTATCGATTAGGAAATTTGAATCATGAAAACCTACATTTCTGGGCTGCTCGCACTCATACCGTCATGTTTAATCGCTGGTTACGCTTTTGCTGTTGGTACAGCGGTTGTGCTGCCAGGGCAACATGAAGTTGGTGTTGATCTTTTGGGCTCCCCACTATCTACGAATGCCGTCATTGATTGGGAAATTTCCAACAGTGATATTGTGTTCGGAGCTTATGCCGACAAAGCCGACAATGAGCGGGCCACGACAATTGGTTATATGTACAACCAAGTCATGGCGATGAACTCGGGTTGGTTGGAGAACGATCTCCGTAACCAAGCTGAGTTAGAAGGCCTCAATTTCGAAGACTATTTCCTGCACTTTTCTGAAGATACTGTCATTGCCGAAGTTGATAAAACTCATGGCGAAAAGACCCTTTTAAACCGAAAACCTATGATCTTGGGTTATACAGCCAGTGAAGACCATGCTGGTTTTTGGTTGTATCAAGAGCCTCCGTGGGATGCCGATGTGTTTGAGAATTTCGAACAGGGTGGGGCTTTGTATGTCTATCATGCTGAACAGTTCGAACGGCTGACCTTTAAGTTCTCACAGTTTGCTGGCAGCGGTGAATTTTGGATTGAATACCCAACTGCTATTGATTCTCAGGGTAGGGTTTCACAATGGGAAAGGCTTGATGTAAAGAAAGACAAAACGCTCAATATGACCAAAAACCAATCGGTGATCTGGAACCTTCCGGATAACTGGTTAAGAGCCACAACTCATGATGGGAGCGGTGCGAGTTATGGCGGCGGCCAGTATTTTGGTTCAACCTTTTTGAGAGATGGTGGGCGCTTATACGTTGTGAGAGTTCGTTGGCAAAGTGAGAATGCCGACGACAGGCCGCGTTTAAAAGAAGTAAAACTCAAAAACAGTTTTCCAACCGTCAAGTTAACCGATGCTCCGACTTCAACCCCGGACGGCAATGCTATCAGCCAATGGCGAAAAATCCGTGGTTTTGATGTGTCTGCAGATCTAGATGGTGATAACTACTTGTCGCCAAGCGAGTATCGAAATCGAACCAATAAGAACGCGACAGCACGTTTTCGTTGGGAATCAAGAGTGGTGCCATTTGGTCGAATGTGGAGCGCTAACTCATCTTGGTCGCTAACGAACGTCGCAAACGCGGATTATCTATCTGCTATTCATCGCTACTACAAGCAAAGCTGGGCAAGACAAGGTTTGAATGGTGCGTACAACGACGACACAAATAAACTCATTGGCTCGAACCAGTTCTATGTTCACTCTGGCGGGCATGTTCAAGAATTAGGAGCTGTTGCGGGTTCGAATCAAGCGGATGATCTCTACAAGCAACAATTTTCAGCGTTTCTCAAAAATCTTTCTGCTTTAGAAAGTGATGCGTCGATTGGGTTGAATATCGGAACCGCGAACTTACTGGGTCGAAATGGACAGTCTCATCTTAGCGAGGCGGGCTCTCTGTATTTACGCGAGCACTACATTTTTCCGTCTACTGGGTTTAGTGGTTACTCGGGGATCTCAAAATTCTGGGATAATTCTGCGCTCGCCTACAATGGGCAAAGTGTTATTTTTCAGGCGACAACGCGTTATGGGCGAGTTCAGTATCTTGGAAATAGTGAAGATAATTGGAAGCAAGACCAATACTCGACCCTAGCGATCTACCACCTCAATCGACACGCTCAACATAGCTACTTTAATCAGTGGAACAATGGTTACGTCTATGGAAGTGGCAATACGACGGCTGACACTTTCTGGCAAAGTGGTGTCCCTAAAAACATCGCCTACCAACCCAGTTCGTTATTGGCCGTTGACTTGGGAGAGCCGAGTCATCAAATCCCACATGGCTTTGCGCCGATTCCTTTGATGCTTTCGACAACGACACCTCAGCCTGCTGACTACACCATCGTTGGCGATTCCTCGATGAACGAAATGGTGCATGCTGATCTGCCCAATGGTATCACTCACGTTCTACCGACGTTCACGTACTTTATGTATCAATCTGAAAATCAGGTGGTTGCTGGTGGCCCTGAGGACATGGTGTTAGCGAGAGAGTTCAGCAATGGTCGTGTGTTGTATCGCACGGATTTCCACGGTAAGAATCCGAGCTTTTATGACGCGGCAAAACTCACCATCGCGCTGGATGTTCCAATGAAACCTGTTGATGCCAACGGTAACGTTGGTGACTATGTGAGTGAAATCGAAATTGGCGGTTATGAAGGGCTGTTCTTACTTTATTAGAACCAATGTGAGTGAGTACTCTCGAACCAGAGCAGACTTGAGCTTAGGTTCGGGATATGAGTTTATTCTTTTTACACTGCTTAAATTCTTTGGCGATCCACGATTGCTCGTTTAAACCATTGTCGATTAGAGCAAAAAGGTAGCCATCGACTTTGCCTGAAGCCGCAGGATATTCTTGAAAAGCGTGCTTAGGGTAGCCGGGGTAATCCATCTCGTATTGAGCGTCTAACTGCTTACCGAGTTGACGCCATTTTACGAATAACTCAGAAGAAGATGTCTCAACCTTATATTGGCCCAAAATGCGTTGGTGATGGGTTAACGCCACTTTAGCGCAGTGGTTGGTCTGTACGACTTTTTGTATCAATTCAACTTGTTCTTCACTCATGGTTTTCGCCAGTACATTCTCTTGTTCGATGCGCGCCATTCGTTCACCAAACGTTTCAGCATGGGTGGAAAACACAAAAGTAAGCGGTAAAGCCAATACCAAAAGACGCTTGTAGAACATAACCTAACTCTTTGAATGGATTCATGACTATTATGCCGTTGAGTGCCAATATTATTAACGAATAAACACGCTTAATTGTAAGAATTATTTTTATCGAGTGGATAAATAGATGATTTTGGAGTTGTGGTATTCAGGCTCTGAATGTTTGGTTGGTGAGCCTGAAATTTGATGAGGGATCCGTTACGAATTAATGACCTTGATGCCTTTGTCTTGAAGCTCATCAATCACACTACTCGAAAGATCAATGTCGGTGATCACGCCATCAAGCGCACTTAAATCTAAGGCGTGGAAAGTAGCGATACGTCCGTATTTGGTTGAGTCTGAAATCAGATAGTTTGAATGAGCTGCTTGAACAATGGCTTGTTTGACTAATACCTTATTTTCACAAGGTGTCGAGAGCCCTTTTAGATTCCAAGATGAAGAAGAGATAAACGCAATATCAATATTCATCCCTGCCAAGAACTCAGCTACTTTTCCCCCAATACTCGATTGATTTTCACGGTCAATCTTGCCACCAGTATGGTAAATCTCAGATTGTGTGCTGTTCATTAGGTATGCGGCAATCGCGAAGTCATTGGTGATGATAAGCAGATCATCTCGCCCTGCAAGTTGGTGAGCGATCTCCAAAGAGGTTGTTCCAGCGTCTAAGTAGATAGTCGAATACTCAGGAACCAATTGAGCAGCTAGTTGACCTATTTGAGCTTTTTCGCTTGCTTGCTGTTCTACCTTGATGTCGTGTGACAATTCGCTGTGAAGTGCTTTAGTCAGCTGAACGCCACCCGAAACTGAAATCACTTTCCCTGATGTCTCTAGCTTTACGATATCTCGACGAATAGTCATATGAGACACCTCTAAGTGCTCTACAAGCTCAGAAATACTGATCACTTCTTGGTGTGATAATAGTGACAAAATGGTTCTCTGACGTTCCGCTGGAATCATGATTCTTCTTCTATGTTCTTATTTTTCATCATCCTATCAATCTTTCTCTGTTTTGTGAATATCTGTGAATATCTGTTGTTAAATAGTAATTAGAACTGTGATAGTCGCCGAAATTACCATTATCAAATGCCTCGAAAGGGTTAAATTACTCATGAGTGTTAACTTTTGTTAAAAGTGTGACTTATCACTAAGTCGCATTCGATTGCTTCACATATAATCACAAACATAAACAAGAATTAACAAATTTAGAGTTTAACAATTACGTGAAAGGCATCTTGCTATGAATGAAGTTCAATCTGTTGGTGTTATCGGTTTAGGTTCTATGGGCATGGGCGCAGCGAAGTCATGCGTGCGTGCAGGCCTTGATGTATATGGTTTCGATTTGAATCCGCAAGCGCTTGAAAACTTGGGTGAATATGGCGCAAAAGCGGTCTCTACAAGCGCGGTTGAGTTTGCCGACAAACTTGATTCAGTTTTGGTATTGGTTGTGAATGCAGCTCAAGTTAACACGGTACTGTTTAAGACTGGTCTTGCGGCGGCACTGAGACCTAACACGCCAGTTATGGTCTCGGCAACGATCTCAGCAGAAGACGCGAAACAAATCGAAGCTCAGCTTGCTGAACATGATCTTGTGATGCTGGATGCGCCAGTGTCCGGCGGTGCAGTAAAAGCAGAAGCGGGTGAAATGACGATTATGGCTTCAGGTGCGGTGACCACATTTGAAGCACTGGCTCCGGTACTTGATGCAACTGCAGCTAAAGTCTACAACATCGGCGAGACCATTGGCCTTGGTGCGACCGTTAAGATTATCCACCAGTTACTAGCAGGTGTTCATATTGCTGCGGGCGCTGAAGCGATGGCACTAGCCGCACGCGCAAACATCCCTCTAGATCTTATGTACGACGTAGTGACCAATGCTGCGGGCAACTCTTGGATGTTCGAGAACCGTATGAAGCACGTAGTGGATGGCGACTACTCTCCAAAATCTATGGTCGATATCTTTGTGAAGGATTTGAACTTGGTATCAGATACCGCTCAAAACCTGAAATTCCCACTTCCGCTATCCAGTGCAGCACTGAATATGTTTGTGAGCGCAAGCAATGCTGGCTTTGGACAAGAAGATGACAGCGCCGTTATTAAGGTATTCCAAGGTATTGATCTACCGGGTGTGAATACACCAAAAGTGGAGAAGTAATCATGTTATTAGGCGTTATTGCAGACGACTTTACTGGTGCGACAGATATCGCGGGTTTCCTTGTTGAAAACGGTATGCGCACTATCCAATTAAATGGCATTCCTACTGGTGATTTTGAGGTTGCAGCGGATGCGGTCGTGATCAGCCTTAAATCACGTTCTTGCCCCGTTGATGAAGCTATTACCGACTCCGTTGCCGGGCTTAAATGGCTACAAGCACAAGGTTGCCAACAGTTTTACTTCAAATATTGCTCCACTTTCGACAGTACGGCTGAGGGCAATATTGGGCCTGTCACTGATGCGCTTTTAGCGGAACTTGGGGAATCATTTACGATGGTTTGCCCTGCATTGCCAGTAAATGGTCGTACGGTTTACAACGGTCACTTGTTTGTTTTTGGTGAGTTGCTCTGTGATTCAGGTATGCGTTATCACCCTGTTACACCAATGACGGATTCAAGTGTGGTTCGAATGATGGACGCACAGTCAGCAGGTGTTTCCGGTTTAGTTAACTTTCAAACGATTGAACAGGGCTCTGATGCTGTTACCGCTCGTCTTAACGAACTCAAAGCTCAAGGTAGTCGCTACGCCGTGGTAGACGCATTTAATGCAGAGCACTTGGTGACGTTAGGTCAAGCGGCTAAATCTCTGAAACTAATCACAGGTGGCTCAGGCCTAGCTGCTGGTATTGCTAAAAATTGGACGAAACATCTTGCTGACCAAAGTGATGCAAAACATGCAGGTAGCCCAGTCAAAGCACCAACGGTTGTATTCTCTGGTTCTTGTTCAGTGATGACTAACCAACAAGTTGCGCTATACAAACAGCTTGCTCCTCACTTTGCTATCGATGTGAAGGCTTGCTTAACCAATGATCAATACGCCAATGAAGTATTCGATTGGGTGATGACTCATATTCAAAGTGAATTTGCACCGTTGGTATACGCGACGGCTGAAGCAACGGCACTAAAAGCTATTCAAGAAGAGTATGGCGCGCATGCCTCTAGTTATGCGGTTGAACAGTTCTTTAGCCAGCTAGCGATTAAGTTGCAGCAGAACGGAGTGAAGAACTTCATTGTCGCTGGTGGTGAAACCTCTGGTGTAGTGACCCAAAGCTTGGCTGTGAAAGGTTTTCATATTGGCCCTCAAATCGCACCAGGTGTGCCTTGGGTGAGGTCGGTTGAAGGTGATCTTTCATTGGCACTTAAATCTGGCAACTTTGGTGATGAAAACTTCTTCGCTAAAGCTCAATCATTTTTTTCATAAGCGAGATTCAAATGAGTAAAGTTTTGATGAACGAGCAGCAGTTAAGAGAGCAAATGGTCACGCTCGCTCGTTCAATGTTTGAACGAGGTTACGCCACTGGTGGTGCAGGTAACCTGTCTATCAAATTACCTAATGGGTATTTTCTAGCAACACCAACAGGCTCTTCATTTGGTCGCCTTGTCGCTGAGGAATTGTCGGTTGTTGATATCGATGGCAACCACATCTCAGGTAAGAAGCCTTCTAAAGAAGCGGCATTCCACTTAGCGATTTATAGAAATAATGCAGAATGCAATGCGATTGTTCATTTGCATTCTACTTACCTTACCGCGTTGTCTTGCCTTGAAGGGTTGGATCGTAATAACGCGATTAAGGCTTTCACACCGTATTTCGTGATGCGAATTGGTGAGTTACCAGTGATTCCTTACCTACGTCCGGGTGACCCACAAATCGCTGAAGAGTTGGCAAAACGAGCAGGTGATTATCGAGCATTTTTGTTAGCAAACCACGGCCCAGTAGTAACAGGCACTGACTTTGTTGATGCCGTTGATAACGCTGAAGAGCTAGAAGAGACCGCCAAATTAGCATTCTTATTGAAAGGGAATGATATCCGTTACCTAACGGACGAAGAAGTGATGGATTTAAAAGGGAGAGGCAAATAATGGCTAAGTTCGCAGCAAACTTAACGATGTTATTCACAGAAGTACCATTTCTAGAGCGTTTTGAAAAAGCACACCAAGCCGGTTTCAAAGCTGTTGAATACCTATTCCCTTATGCATTTGAGGCCGAAGAGCTTGCAGCAAAAATGCAGAGATTTGGTTTTGAACAGGTGCTGTTCAACCTGCCTCCAGGTGATTGGGACGCAGGCGAACGTGGCTTTGCAGCGATTCCTGGCCGTGAAGATGAGTTTAAAGCCAGTGTTGATACCGCACTTATGTACGCCAAAGCGCTGAACTGCAAGAAAGTTCACGCGATGTCGGGTCTGCATGATGCGAAGTTCACGAGACAGCAACACGTTGAAACCTTTATCTCAAATATTCGTTTTGCCGCAGATAAGTTTGCTGAGCATAACATCGAATTGATGATTGAACCGCTAAATAGCCGTGATGTTCCGAACTATTTTGTGGCGCATCAACGTGAAGCTGTCGAACTGATTAAGTTGGTCGATAGACCAAATGTGAAACTTCAACTCGACCTTTATCACGCGCAAATCATGGATGGTGATTTAAGTACTTTGATTCGTGAAGTTGCTGCTTATACCGGTCATATCCAAATTGCTTCTGTACCAGAGAGGCATGAACCATCGGAAGGCGAACTGAACTACCCACATTTATTTAGTGTTTTGGATGATTCAGGTTACCAAGGTTGGATTGGCTGTGAATATAACCCAAGAAGCACGACAGAAGAGGGGCTTAGCTGGGTAAAAAGTTATTTATAGCGCGGTGTGAATGGCGTTTATATGTAACGAATCATAAAAGTAAAAACTGATTTAGATAACACGGCTTACAGGTAAGCCAACACATAACGATAAAGTGCAATGGGTGACCCGGTATCACCCATATGCACCACCCTACAAATTTTCTAAAAATGAAGAAAGAGACAAAAGGAATATAAAAATGGATGGAGCACTGATAGGCATCGTAATTGGCATTTTAGCCATGATGGGCATGATCATTAAAACAAGAATCCCAGTGGCGCTTGCGATGATTATTGCAAGTATCATCATGGGTCTTTTTGCGGGTATGGTGCCAACAGAGTTGATTGATGCAATTAAAGCTGGTTTTGGTGGCGCAATGGGTGCAGTACTTAAAGCATCAGGTGCTGGCCCTCAAGTAGCCGAAGCTATCGCGAGCAGCGGTATTCCACCTCTACTTGTACCACTAGCAATTGCTTCAATGCTTCGTCTAATCCAAGGTTCAGCAACGGCATCAATGATGGTTGCAGCAACGATGACGCTGCCATTGGTTGAAACGTTAGGTCTAGACCCAGTATTCGTAGCACTTGCATGTGCGGTAGGTCCGGTTGGCTTCTCTCATTTGAACGATTCATACTTCCACATCATTAACCGTACGTTAGGTATTACTGAACTTGCTGACCAAATTAAGATCTGGTCTGTGTCTTCAACTATCGCATGGGCGATTGGTGCAAGCATCATCATGATTCTAAACTTAGTGTTTGGTAAAGGCGGTACGTTGATCGACCCACTGATTCCAATTGCGGTTCTAGGTGCTGTATTCGTGTGGCTAAAAAGCAAAGAGAAATCACAAGTAAAGACAGCCGTTACTAACTAATACTACTTACCTTCATATACTGCCCCTATTAAGTGATTAGCTTGCTGATCTTCAATAGGGGCATTTTTGGATCGGGCACTCATCAAAATTACTAATCTTTTGGATCTCTCAGTATGAAAATTGTTATTGCACCAGACTCGTTTAAAGAATCTCTATCGGCTGTATCTGTGGCGGCGTGTATTGAAAAGGGCTTTCGTTAAATCTTCCCAGACGCTGAATACGTAACATTGCCTTTGGCTGATGGTGGTGAAGGGACTGTGGATGTATTGCTCCAAGGGCTTGTTGGTGAAAAGCGACATAGGCAAGTCGAAGGGCCGTTAGGGCAACAAGTTAATGCTGAATGGGCGATGCTTGAGTCATCCAATAGCAACCCGAACAAAACGGCACTGGTTGAAATTGCTGCTGCATCGGGTTTGGACTTGTTGAAACCAGAGCAGCGTGATCCATTGATTGCTTCTTCATTCGGAACGGGGCAATTGATTTTGGAGGCGCAAGCCCAGAACAAGTTGTGATGCTTGATAAGGCGCTTGAGAATTTTGCTCAAGTAGTTGAATCGCAAGGTTGTGTT
This sequence comes from Vibrio sp. 10N.261.51.C6, assembly GCF_041471785.1. Lineage (NCBI taxonomy): Bacteria > Pseudomonadati > Pseudomonadota > Gammaproteobacteria > Vibrionales > Vibrionaceae > Vibrio > Vibrio sp. 10N.261.51.C6. The sequence continues at coordinate 58,342 of NZ_JBFRPB010000041.1, forward strand.
CGTGGGGATGATCCCGTTCACAAGCGTACTGGTTATGGCGCGGCTGGTGGTGCTCCAATGGGGCTTGGTTTGTTGTTTAACATGCAGATTAAACCGGGTATTGAGATGGTGCTTGATGTTTTGCAAGCCGATGAAGTATTGAAAGGCGCAGATCTTGTGATTACCGGTGAAGGGCAAATGGACAATCAAACTCTGCAAGGAAAGACGCCTTATGGCATTGCCAAACGTGCGAGCTTACAAGGCATTCCGACCATAGGGATTGCAGGTTCTTTAGGTACAGAAGTCGAAGCCTTATATGGTGAAATGAACAGCTTGTTTGGTACAGTGCGCTCTCCTCAGTCACTCGAGCAAGTACTGCGAGAAGCTGAATTGAACCTAACCAGAACGGCGAGGAACATTGCCTCAACTCTGAGGTTAGGCCATGCCATTTTTAAATAAACCGAAGTTATACATAGGCTTATTCGCAGTGAGGTTCAATAGGTTTCATAGATAACAACGATAAATATAAACGATTATATTTCCTGCCAACTCAGGTCTATTCTTTATCCATATTATTTTAGTGGTTTTTAAAGTATTGAATCCACTTAAATCTAAGATGTGGCAACGATGCGATATCTTTAACCTTAAGGAATAGACCATGAGTAAAAAACTGACCACAGCTGCGGGTTGTCCTGTCGCTCATAACCAGAATGTTCAAACGGCGGGCAAACGTGGTCCACAACTTCTTCAAGACGTTTGGTTTTTGGAGAAATTGGCCCATTTTGATCGTGAAGTGATTCCAGAGCGTCGTATGCACGCGAAAGGCTCAGGTGCTTACGGCACATTTACCGTTACACACGACATCACAAAATACACCAAGGCAAAATTGTTCTCTGAAATAGGTAAAAAAACCGACTTGTTTGCACGTTTCACAACAGTTGCGGGTGAGCGCGGTGCTGCCGATGCTGAACGTGATATTCGTGGCTTTGCATTGAAGTTTTATACTGAAGAAGGCAACTGGGATATGGTGGGCAACAACACGCCAGTATTCTTCCTTCGTGATCCTCTTAAGTTCCCTGACTTAAACCACGCGGTGAAACGTGACCCACGCACCAACATGCGTAGCGCGAAAAACAACTGGGATTTGTGGACTTCTTTGCCGGAAGCTCTGCACCAAATTACTATCGTAATGAGTGACCGTGGTATCCCTGCGACTTACCGTCACATGCACGGCTTTGGTAGCCACACGTTCAGCTTCATCAACGCTGATAACGAACGTTTCTGGGTGAAATTCCACTTCAAATCTCAGCAAGGTATTAAGAACCTTTCTGATGCAGAAGCGGCACAAGTGATCGGTGATGATCGCGAAAGCCACCAACGTGATTTGCTAGGCAGCATCGATAACCAAGATTTCCCGAAATGGACGTTGAAAGTACAAGTGATGCCAGAAGCGGATGCAGCGAAGGTTCCATACAACCCGTTCGATTTGACTAAGATCTGGCCTCATGCAGATTACCCGTTGATCGAAGTGGGTGAGCTAGAGCTTAACCGTAACCCTGAGAACTTCTTCGCTGAAGTTGAGCAGTCTGCATTCAACCCAGCGAACGTGGTTCCGGGTATCAGTTTCTCTCCAGACAGAATGCTGCAAGGTCGTCTGTTTGCTTACGGTGATGCACAACGTTACCGTTTGGGTGTAAACCATCAGCACATTCCAGTGAATGCGCCTCGTTGCCCAGTACACAGCTACCACCGTGATGGCGCGATGCGTGTCGATGGTAACTTCGATGGCACATTAGGTTATGAGCCAAACAACGAAGGTCAATGGGCTGAGCAACCAGATTTCGCTGAACCAGCACTGAACCTAGATGGCGCAGCAGCACACTGGGATCACCGCGAAGATGAAGATTACTTCTCGCAACCGGGTGACTTGTTCCGCCTAATGACACCAGAGAAGCAAGCGATTCTTTTTGATAACACTGCTCGCAACCTAGGCGGCGTGCCAAAAGAGATTCAATTGCGTCACCTAAGACACTGTTACAAAGCTGACCCTGCATACGGTGAAGGCATTGGTAAACTGCTTGAAATCGATGTGAGCGAATTTAAGTCGTAATCAATCATCTTGATTCGTTAATTGAAAGGCCGTTGAGTGAACTACTCGATGGCCTTTTTTGATCTCGCTGAATATCAAGCAACCCTAAATCATTGAAAAATCTAATAATCCACATTGATAGTTTTTACCTATCGAATTGATAAATCTATCCCATTATCTTTGTAAGAGTGATGGGATTATTCTACGACTATCAGTTTATAAAGTAGAAGAGTTTGAGATGAATAAGAGCGCATTAATCGTTGAAGGTGGAGCAATGAGAGGTATTTTTGCTGCTGGAGTTTTAGACGCCTTCATGCAAGACGATTTCCGTCCTTATGATTTTGCCATCGGCGTATCTGCAGGTGTGTCGAATCTGGTTGGCTACTTATCTCATGCACCAAAACGCAGTTATGATGTGATCACCACGATGGCGACGGATAAGACCTTCTTCAACCCTGCTCGCTTTGCCAAGGGCGGTAACTTAGTGGACGTTAAGTGGTTATGGAACGAATCCAATCAACGTTATCCGCTGGACTGTGGCGAGCTATTTTCAAGTATCCCACTCATTGCTGCTGTCACAAATGTCGATACGGGCAGTGCAGACTACTACCATATTAAGCCAGAAAACCTTTCTAATGTTGTTGAAGCAACAACGGCTTTACCTATCGCTTACCGTGAAACTCCGTGTTTCTCTGGTGGCTGTTATACCGATGGCGGTGTAGCCGATTCGATTCCGGTTCGTGAAGCATATCGCCGTGGCGCACGCGATATTACCGTGATTCTGTCTCACCCATTGAGCTACCGAATGAAGCCTCAAAAGCACCAATGGATGCTGAAGAAACTATTAAAGAAATTCCCGAATATTGCTGAGTCGATGGCGGTACGTGCTGAAAACTACAACCAGTCTCTGGAGTTCATTCGTAACCCACCCAAAGATGCGACTATTAAAGTGATAGCGCTACCTGAAGCCTTCGCGGTTAAGCGTTTAACTATGGATCAAAGTACTCTTAATACAGGTTACGAGATGGGCGTCAAAGCCGGTGAAGAGCACCTTGCTATTAGAAAAGGCGTTTATGGTTTAGACACTGAAGATTGTCATTTCTGCGTCTAGGAACGTTTTTAGGATACTGGATAAACGACAAAGCCACGCTGTTCACTTCAGAATAGCGTGGCTTTGTATTTGTAGACCTAGTTTGTTTTTAACTCAGTCTGCTATTAACTCAATTAGCGATTAAACGAGTTCGTTACCGCTGGTGTTGCCAGCAAAGAAGGCATCAACACTGGTGAGCGTTGTATTGGCGATGTTGAACAGAGCATCTTTGGTCAAGAAAGCTTGGTGACCTGTGAACAGCACGTTGTGACAAGCAGATAGACGGCGGAACACATCATCGACAATCACGTCATTTGATTTGTCTTGGAAGAACAGCTCTTTCTCGTTGTCATACACATCAAGACCAAGTGCGCCAATCTTACTCTGTTTAAGCGCTTCGATAGCAGCTGTGGAATCCAGTAGTTCACCACGGCTGGTGTTGACAATCATCACGCCGTCTTTCATCTTCTCAAACGCAGTCGCATCTAATAGGTGGTAGTTCTCTTTACTCATTGGGCAGTGTAGAGAAATCACATCAGACTCTTGGTAAAGTTCGTCGAGTTCAACGTATTTAGCGCCTAACTCAACAGCTAACGGGTTTGGATATGGGTCATAGCAGAGGATGTTCATGCCTAAACCTTTCAGAATGCGCATCGTCGCCAGGCCAATCTTACCCGAACCAATCACACCGACTGTTTTACCGTGAAAGTTAAAGCCTACCAAACCCTCAAGAGAGAAGTTCGCATCACGAGTACGTTGGTATGCCTTGTGTAGTTTTCGGTTCAAACACATCATCATGCCAACCGTGTGCTCTGCTACAGATTCTGGAGAGTAAGCCGGAACGCGAACCACTTGTAGACCAAACTCTTTGGCTGCGTCTAGGTCGACTTTATCAAAGCCCGCACAGCGCATCGCGATCAGCTTTGTGCCGCCTTGAGCAAGAATCTCTAACACGCCTCGCGATAGGTCATCGTTTACAAACGCACAAACCACTTCGTTGTCGTGCGCCATTTTTGCTGTTGCTGTAGTGAGTCGAAAATCGTGAAAATGAAACTCGGCGTTGAGTTTGCCTTTTGCAAGTTCAAATGATTTTTCGTCGTATGATTTTGAGCTAAAAAAAGCAATGTTGAGCATGGCTTCCTCTCTTACCTAAAATATAAATAACCCACTGATTCATTATCTGAAACGGGATTAAAACTAATAACTCTGTTCAGTGTGCTAGAGTTTTTTTTCTTGTCTATCACCATTAGTCATTGTAATTATTATGGTTATTTGGTCTTTCGTCTTCACTTCTTGAACATTAAAAATCACAGTACGAGGCAGCTTGCTTATAAGTTCATCAATATTGAATGGATCTTACTTTCGGGTGTTGAACATCTTCTTGGTCTCTTTCCCTGACCAAAAGTTAATGTTGAATTGTGTCAAATCGACTTATTTAAACTTGAGTCTAAATGACTCATTTGTTTTTTTAAATCCTGATTTTGTTGATTCAGAACGATGAATTGCTCTTTCGACACAGACAAAATGAGTACAGTGGTTTGACCCCTAGTGTATTCAACCAATTACTAAAGAGAATATTTTGCAGATGAGTATAATGGCGGCCTTCGATCTCAATATAGCCGTGTTTTATGCTTGATAATCTTCGTATGGCCTTGAACGTATTGTTCGTGACCATCAATACCGCAGTAGCAGCGTTAACCTTGAGTCTGTTTGCTTTCATTAAACTTATTGTTCCCATCTCTGTGGTGCAAACGTCATGTACTCATTTAGCTAACTTCACATTTTGGTGCTGGGCTTCGCTTAATCTTTGGATGCTGAATATCAACAACGATATTGATTGGCAGGTCGAAGGTGGGGAAGACATTTCGACCAAGCAGTGGTACTTAATGATATCGAATCACCTGAGCTGGGCAGATATTGTAGTCCTCTCTTCGATCATGAAAGACAAGATGCCGATGGCTAAGTTCTTCGTTAAGCATGAGCTGCTGTACGTCCCTTTTGTTGGTTTAGCTTGCTGGGTATTGGATATGCCCTTCATGAGACGCCACTCGCGTGATTTTTTGCTGCGTAACCCAGAGCGTCGTAATGATGACTTTAATGCCATCCACAAAGCATGTAATAAGTTCAAGCTGGTACCGACAACCTTGGTCAATTTTGTTGAAGGCACTCGCGCTAACCACAGCAAACTGGCGACAGCAAACACGCCATATCGACACCTATTGAAGCCGAAAACGGGCGGTGTCGCATTTGCTTTATCTGCCATGGGCCCGATCTTAGATGGCATCGTTGATGTAACTCTGGCTTACCCAGAGAACCAGACCTCTCCGTTTGAAGATATGCTGAAAGGAAAAATGACGAAAATCGTGGTGCGTATTAAATTACACCTGATGGATGAGAACGTGAACGGTAATTACTTTGAAGATAAGGCTTTTAAACGTCGCTTCCACAATTGGTTGAACAGCACGTGGAAAGAGAAAGACGTCTACCTTGATACGGTTTATGGGGTTGATAAGCCTTCTGAGGTAGAGACAGTTGACGAGCCTGATGTGGCTTATAAGAAACAAGAACAGTAAGCTAAAACTGAATCGATAGCATTAATAAAGCCGATAGCTCATTGAACTATCGGCTTTTTTATTAATTTGACTTTCTTAATATTCAAACCATTAAGTTAGTACTTACTATGGCTTAACCGCCTGGTAAGCATCAATAATATGCTTTACTTGGCTAGGTTTGCCTTGCTTCTCTTGTCCTTGATGGATACGTAAGTAGTGCTGCAATGTTTTGGCTTTGTATTGCTGTGATACCTTCACTTGTTCATCACAACTTGGTGTCCAGATCTTGTCACCGACGTTTGATATCTCGCTAACGGTTTGGCTCTTTTCTGAATCACCGCGACTATTACTCACCAATAAAATCTCGTAGTAACGACGGTTCTCTTCAATCAACACTTCATCAATAAGACCAAAATGGATCGCCTTTAAATGGCTTCTCAACTCGAATTGCTGATGCACCGGACAAAGCAAGAAATCGATCGCTTTGTCTGGGTGTTGACGATGAATATCATCGACGAGCTTTTGAGTAAGATCGCCACCGACGCCCGCAATAATCACCAGGTGTTTGCCAGTATGTTTCTCAAGCGGGATAGCGGCGACATCCATACAGTAGACTTGCCATTGGCTAGTCACTTTCTGTTCTGCTATTGCACCTTGCGGAAAGTAACGCGTAAGTTTGCTTTCCAAATCGCTCATAAGAGACGGGACAATATCGACAAAGTGAAGCTGAGGTGCTTTGTTATCCGACAACAGTTGAACACCCAAGAAGCCGTGATCACAACAACAGTCCCAAATATGTTGGTAGTCATTGCTGACAAGGGAATGGAGAGTTTGCAGTCGGTTACTTAGCTTCATAAGGCTCGTGTCGTTAGAAAAGGGGTATTGTCGTGTTGAACGCGCATTGTAATGACTTTCCATAAAAACAAAAGCACCTAGGGTATGAATCCTAGGTGCTTTGTTTTCATCGGTATCCAAGTAAAGGATAAAGTGAGCTTGTTAGGACAACCTATGAAGCCTTTGCAACAGCCCTGATGTGGCCTTCAACTCGATTTTTTCCAAGCTGTTGAGCAATCAACTTTGCTTGCTCCGCCAGTGCTAGAGCTGTATCTGGCTCTCCCTCTATTTGTGAAAAACCGACACTCACGCCTAAAGAGAGGCTGATGTCTGGCGTCACAATAGTTTTCTCTGCTACGCCAATTCGGCACTGGTCTAGTTGGAGCTTGGCGTCGTTGCCGTCGTTTGCTTTAAATAATACTGCGAACTCTTTGCCTCCAATACGAGCAAGGCATAGTCCTTTAGGCCTCGGAAAGTACGAGCGTAGTGCTTCTGCTGTCAACTTGATCATCTTGTCACCCACCGCTTCACCGTAGGCTCGGTTTACGTGGTCGAAGTTATCGATATCAAGCAGAGCGACATAGGTATCGGGCTCGCTCACGTAGTTTTCGATGGCGATGCTGAAACTGCTCTTATTGTCTAACTGCGTCATCAGATCTTTGCTGCTCAATTGATGTTGAAGCAGTAAGTTAGACAAAGAGACTTCAGTGTAATCACGGATCATTCGTAGAATACTCTGGCTGATCGGTAAGTTTACGTTTACGTACAACACTGCGATCAACTGCTGACGAGAGTGCAAAGGAATACAGTAATGACGTTGGTGTATTTTGAGTTTACACGCCAGTGGATCGGCGTACTTACCACTTCGGTAAGCCATAGTGTCCGGTGTAAATCGCTCTGCAAGGGCTTTGTCACAATGTACCGTGGATTTGTTTCCGTGATAGTCGATGGTACTGAATGCGTGGTTCTCAAGCTGATAGAGACAGAATTGAATGCCTTTTTGGTAGGTGAAACTATCCAGTATGGATTTTAACTCTCGCTTAAAGCTTACAAGGTCATCGACTTTATTCAGTTGCGACAAGGACACGTTCAAACGATAAGCCAGATAGTTGGCACCAATCCACAATAGCAGGAGTGAGCCCAGTACTAAGCCCGTCAACGTAAATTGATGTGAGCTGGTTAAGATGTCATGGCGGTCAGTGCCCGCAATGAACACCCAATTTAAGCTGTTGTCTGCGTCAAATACCGATATTTTGAAGTTATCTTGATAGTAATATTCGTGCTTACCAACGGTTTCACCTTGTGAGAGTTGGTGGCTGATCCCTGCATGGAAGCTGATGGATTTAGAACCGATACGCTGTGGATCCGGGTGGAATACCAGTCGCTCTGTTGCTCTGTCTACAACAAATACATAGCCATTATTAAGCGTTTTTAAATCTCTTAAACCTTGCGTGGTATGCATTAAATCAAACTCAATCCATATTTCTTCGTTGAGCTTTTCTGCAGTGTGTTTAACGGCGAAAACCCATCGTCCATCGGCTTTTTGGTAAACGGAAGAGATGTAAAAATCTTCTACAACACCGTCTATTGAATGCCATTGTATTGTGGCGATTTGTTCATTGGAAAGAGGAAGGCCACGAGTGGAGACATAATGTTGGGAGTTAGGTTGGTATCGAACGATATCGGAGAAATTTGGTGTTCTTCTTAGAATATTATCACTCAATTCTCTGAATTTTTTATCACCGATTGGAGCCGTTTTAGGCAAGCCTAGACTGGTTTCTAAAAAATAGAGTTTGCCGAATGTGGCTTCGATGTTGGAACGAATGGTAGAGCTTGCGATACGAATGTTTGATGATGATTGTTCTGTTGCTGCTGTTTCTACTTTTTCAAGCTGAGTCATAGCAAGATAGAGCATACCTCCAGTTAATAAAATAATGTATGGTTTAAAAAGCCGAATTAATGTTTTAGGTAAAGCCATGATATCCAAAGACGTTATAGATTCATTTTTATAGTACGGCAATACTAAACAGTTTCATTAACCACATCAATGCAAATGATTCCATATGGATGAATGATTTTTGTGATATTCAGCTAACAAAAAAGCCAGCTGTAAATATAACTGGCTTCTATGGTTTTTGGTGTTTTATTAAGCTGACTAAGCTTTTGCTTTAATCAAATCAGCCTGATCTGGCGAATAGTGCAAAATTGCCATCGAAGTTGGCGACAACAACATTTCACCTTCTGCATGACCGGGTTTAACGTTTCGCAAGTTGGTATCACAGATGGTTACCCAGTTTTGTTCACGGTCATTCGGTAACGAGAAACGTGCTGGCGCATTGGTTTGGTTGATAAGATAAATTAACTCGTCGCCATCTTTACCAATACCTAAATGCAAAGCGACTGAGCTTAAGCGGTTCCAGTCGTCATGCTCCATAAGTGTGCCATCGACGCGGCTCCAGAAGATGCGGTTAGAGTTACGCTTTTCGCCACTGAATGCTTTAATAAACGGCACCATGTATTGCTGACGAGCGGAGATCATTTCAGATAACCAAGTCTTGAAGTAAGTCTTGCGCTCTGAATCTTCCCAGTTAAGCCAGCTGGTCACGCCATCTTGGCAGTAAGCGTTGTTGTTACCTTTTTGAGTATGAGATAACACATCGGCCGTCAAAATATGAGGAATACCAAAAGCAAACAGCAGGCTCGCCATGAAGTTGCGTTTCTGCTTTTCACGTGTTGCGATAACTAACAGGTTTTCGGTTTCACCTTCAACACCGTAGTTTTCAGAACGGTTATCACCATGCCCATCGCGGTTATTCTCACCATTTTCTTCATTGTGCTTGTGCTTGTACGAGACAAGGTCCTGCATGGTGAAGCCATCATGGTAAGTGATGTAGTTGACGGTGAGTTTGTAAGGCCAGTGCGCTGCACTGTAGATATCACGAGAGCCCATTAGGCGTGTAGCAAACTCTTTTAGGTAACCCTGATCACCGCGCCAGAAGCTACGTGTGATGTCTCTCAGCTTGTCATTGCATTCATTCCAACCAAGCGGGAAATTACCCACTTGATAACCATTAGGACCAATATCCCACGGCTCTGCGATTAACTTAGTTTCTTTAAGTACAGGGTCTTGAGCTACGGCTTTAAAGAAAGCAGCCTCAGGGTTGTAGTTGTCACCTTCGCGCCCCAGTGTCGCTGCCAAGTCAAAACGGAAGCCGTCGACTTGGAATTCACTCACCCAGTACCGAAGTGTATCCATCACTAAGTTGAGTGCAGGTTGGTGGGTAAGGTCGACGGTGTTTCCACAGCCAGTGAAGTTCGCGTAATGGCAGCCATGTTTAATGTAGTAGCGGCTATCGAGTGCTTTTAGGTTGAAGGTGGTTCCGCCTTCCCCACCTTCTGCTGTGTGGTTGTACACCACGTCTAGAATGACTTCGATGCCATTGCGGTGCAGTTCGCGAATCGCAGTCTTTAACTCGTTTACGGCATCTTTCTCTGCGTAGCGAGGGTCAGGCACCATAAACAAGTATGGGTTGTAACCCCAATAGTTCACTTTACCCATGTCTAATAGGTGTGGTTCATGCATGCATGCGGCAATGGGCAAAAGCTGTAGAGAGTTGATATTTTGCTGTTTGTAGAACGCAAGCATTTCAGGGCTCACTAACCCTAAGTAGCGTCCTTTAGTATTGGCAGCCACTTCTGGGTGCAGTTGAGATAGACCTTTTACATGCGTTTCAAAAAGAACGGTATCTTCGCGGCTAATGCGTGGCTTTTCTACATCTTGCCAATCGAAGGTGTCATCAACAACGACACATTTCGCCATAGCAAAGCTTTTTTCATTGGTATATGGCGTGACGTAATCGAGCGGTTCGCTTATTGCTTTGGCATACGGGTCTGAAAGCAGGATAGGGCCATTGTCCGTTTCGGCAATGAAGCCGTATTTTTGCCCCGCTTTAATACCATCAATAAAGACATATCTGATATCAGCGTATTCATTTTCCAATTTATAAGTGGTGAATTCGTCGTTCTCGTCAAAAAGAGCGAGTGAAAGAGATTTACAGTCAGGAGAATAAATAGAGAAGTTGCAGCCAGTGTTACCTAGCGTTGCGCCTAGCGGATAAGGGCGAGCGAGCGTTCTAGTCATTGCTTGATTTCTTGTTCGTTTATCAACATCAGTGAACTATTAGTAAAAGGCTTTGTCACAGTAAGGTCAAGCAACTTCACAGATTAATTACGGTAAAAAAATAATTCATCGATGAAGTTCAAATTATATATTTGAGCTAGATCTCACTTATGTTGAATAATTAGATCTGTGTGCTGTCTACTCCTCCTATATTAAGTGATCTACCTCTTTAAAACACCATTCTGTATATTTTCTACTCCCCTCTAGTCCCCCTTAATTAACTTAGGGGCGGAGGAAGTCAAACTTGTCATCCCCTCTTAATATTGACCCCGTTGAAACGAATCAGGGGAAACCCTAAACCTCTCTATCTTACGACTACCATTACTGCCTTTGGTTGCCGCAAGAGAGCAAAAATATAAAAACCTAAAATAAATCGTCCTTAATGGAGTTAAGAATGAAAAAAGTAAGTTTGATTGCTGTTGCAGTGGCAACTACATTAGCTGCTGGCTCTGCGTTCGCTGTAGATTTTAATGGCTACATGCGTGCTGGTACTGGTATTAGCGGTAACGGTAACGGCGACGTATCAGTAAATAAAAACGGTATTGGTCGTCTAGGTAACGAAAATGACAACTACTACGAGTTTGGTCTAGCTGAAGAACTAAAAACTGGCGAGCAAACGTGGCGCGTAGAATCTATGATTGCTCAAGGCAACAACGGTTCCAATGGTTGGGAAGACGGTGATTTCAACGTTGCACAATTTGCTGTTAAAGCTAAAGGCGTGATCGCTTCAGACAAAGAAGCAACGCTTTGGGCTGGTAAAACATACTACCAACGTAAAGATATCCACATCACTGACTTTTACTTCCTAAACACGTCAGGTACCGGTGGTGGTATTGAAAACTTATCTATTGGTGACCAGAAGCTTTCTGTTGCGCTGATTCAAGACGGTGACCACGACGAGTCTACAGGTTACATTTTTGATGCTCGTCTAGCGAACATTGGCCTATGGCAAGATGCATCTCTAGAGCTAGCATTAGCGTACAACTTTGCAACTGACTCTGATGATAAGAGTGAAGAAGCGGATGATGGCCTACTAGCTTCTGCGATCATTCACCAAGGTATGGATAACGGTTTCCACCAAACTATCCTTCAATACGGTACTAACGGTTACGGTGTTCAGGCGGCTAACTTCTGGGGTTCAGGTACATACTACGCTCGTGGTACTGAAGCATTCAACGATGCATCTGGTTTCCGTTTGATCAACTGGGGTGTAATGAACCTAGGCGAATCTTGGGAAATGGGTCACCAACTAGCATACCTATCTGGTAGCGACATCGGTGGTCAAGCTGCAGGCGTTTACACAAACAAAAACTTTGATATCGACCAGTACTCTGTAGTTGCTCGTCCAATGTTCAAGTGGAACGACACTATGCGTACTATCTTCGAAGCAGGTTACAATGCTGGTGAGAAAATTTCAGACAGCGGTTTAGCTAAAGAAGATTTCGGTAACGCTAAGTTCACAGTAGCTCAAGCTTGGGCTATGGGTGACAGCTTCTGGGCTCGTCCTGAAATTCGTGTTTACGGTTCTTACATCCTAGATACTGAAAACAAAGATGCATTCAACGGCGACGATACTGAGTACGTGTTCGGTATCCAAGCTGAAGCTTGGTGGTAAACACTTAGCTTAACAAATCCTAAACTGTCCTAATTCATAGCCGGCTCGCGTCGGCTATTTTTTTAAGGAATGTACGATTAAGTTGATCGTTCCCTAGGTGAATAGTTCTCTTTGTGGTAATTAAAGTTAGTAAATTTCTTAAAAAAATAACAAGAAGGAAGGGTTATGTATTTTAAAGCTCTAATGTTGAGTGGTTGTGTTGCGTTGGCCGGTTGTCAATCTGCACAAGTAGTCGAGCAAGTGCAAGTGGCACAGGCTGAACAAGTTAACTCTATTGCTGGTCTTCAATTTGCCCCGATGAAGCTTCCAAGCTCGGCAATTTTCGATGTAACACCAGACAGTCAAATTTTAAACTATCAGGGTATAAACAGCCCTGTAGTAGCGATCGAGCTACCAGCGGATCGCGGTGAATACTCTATTAAGATCACCAGCATGATCGGTGATACAGCATTTGTGCCGAATGCCGTGATTTACGATAAAAACGGTCGCGAGTTAGAGCGTTATGGCAAAGAGAGCTTCGAATACGCGAAGCCTAGGTTGCATTTGGGCAACCGTCTTGTTGCAGAAAATGATTTTTACCCACCGACAACTGCTGAATCTGTTTACTTAGTTATCTATACAGAGCAAGAAGATCTTGGTGGTTTTACTGATGTCATTCACCCTGCACGTTTAGATGCGGAAGGCCGCGGTAACTACCTGCCAGAAGTAGAAGACATCCCCGTTCCAAACGCGAATGTCGGTAAGATTGAAGTGACTATTGATAGAGTGAGCTTCTTCTCATTTGGCTCTAGCAGTGAATCTAACGCTAAACCAGCGGCAGCAGCTAAGGTTGAGACTATTCAACCAGAAACACAAACTTACTACCATAATGCCATTCAAGCAGCAGTAGACGCAGACAATATTCCCAAAGCACTTAGCTTATTAGATGAAGCAAAAGCCCTTGGTATTGAAGGTGCACAAGAAGCCTTTGTGCGAGCCGTCAACGCCAAGTAATATAGATAAAGGGTTCCTTTAAAAGTGCAATGCTTGTAAGTTAAGCATCGGTTAGCATCTTCTAAGGAACCCTATCGAATACCGCTTTAATGTATATGCTTTTTATTTGCAATGTTCAGCAACTTTCTCGCCTAAAGGGACTTCTGTATTTTCGCATTTTGATACGTGACCAGTAGTCGTTTCCCCTGCTTTATCCGTTTCCATATATTGATCAACATTACCGTTGCTTTCAAGTGTTTGCAGTGCCTGTTTGTGCGCGGCATTTTCAGCTTGTATTTGTTGCGTTGTTGCAGTGCTAGGAGTATGTGCCAGGGCGCGAGCAGCGTCGGTAGATTCTACAAGATCAGTGGTATTAGCCAAAGCCATCCCGCCCATCAATGCTGTAGTCACGATGCCCATTTGGATGGTTTTGATGATATGTTTACGGTTCATGGAAGTTTTCCTAATCAAAATTTAACGACACCGCAAACAACTGCGGTGTTTTGCTGTTGATAGAATATTACATCGAGAATTGAATGTATTTTAATCGTAATTGTAGGGCGTAACCCTTCAAAAAAGGCTGCCAGGATTAATTCTGTTCACTTAAGGGAGAGCGGCATTCCTACTATGATATATCGTTAAGATTTGGTTTTAACGGTTCTAAGGAATATCCTTTCCCTTTAGTTCTAAGTTTTCAGCCATGTAATCGAATGTAGGGGCTATAAAGTATGGTTGGAAATGCCCCGAATTTTAATGGGCGATGCAGTTGTTTATTATTTGCTTAAATCTGCTGGGTTCAATAGTTGTAAAAAAGGGAGACTGACGTCTCCCAAAGGCTAGCTTTCGCTTGTTTTATTATCTGTTACTTGAACCTAAGCTTGGAGCTTAATTCTTAGTGACAGATACCACAGCTTTGTCTACATTGTCGTCAAGCTCGTGAATGGCATTCAAGGTGAAGGTGTAGCTGCCCGCTTCCGTTACGCTCAATTGGCAATTGCCACCTGTACCAATATCGATTGACCCGCTTGCAAGCTCTACAGAATCGCAACCAAAGTTAGGTGTTTTCCAATCAGCATCTGCAAACTTGAAGCCATAGTTACCTGCTTCCAAATTGCCTGTTACAGAATAAACCCCATTAGCAACAAAGCTCATCGCCCAATCATCAACAGGGTTCCAACCATTCATATCACCACGCACGTACACGGTTGTTTGACCGTATGGCGGAATGCTCGATACATCCTTGCCAGAGTTATCAACTGGCAGGCCAGCACCTTGTGCATCACCTTGAGCTTGTACAAATACAGCGGTAGTTAGCGCAGGGACTGTGAAGGTTTCAGCGGCGAAGCTTGCACCTTTCACTGTGTCGTCAGCCGAGTTTTGTTGAACGTCATGAAGTGTAAAGCCGGTTGCTCCCGTGATTTTGAATGATTGAGATTTATTAGTTGAGTTTACAACTGCGACAATCGCATCATTGGCAGGGTCAAGGTCTTCGCCCGCAGACACACCATCATCGATCGACATGACAATCAGGCCTTCGACTTGATCTTCGCCAACGTTACGGAAGTCGACACGCTTCATAACTTCGTCAGCTGTATCTAAGCGGAACAGTTCGCTTGAGCTACGGATCTTTAATAGCTCTAGGAATTGCTGCTTAGTTAACTCAATGTCGTCTGCGTCTGGTTTAGCCGCGCTGTCAGCAATGATTGTTTTGATCAGATCCCAGTTTGCACCATCTTTATCTTCACGAGGTAAGCCAACATTCCAGTTGTTGTCCGTCCCATCAAACATGACGCGGTTGTACCAGTCACCAGAATCGTAAGAATCGCGCTGCATAGACTTAGATCGTAGCAGTTCAGAACCCATATGGATGAATGGTATGCCTTGGCCTAGCATCACGGTAGAAAGCGATACAGACTGCATACGCGCACGCTCTGCAGAGCTAGTACCAGTGGCGATCTTGTAAGCGTTGTTATCCCAAAGTGTTTGGTTATCGTGTTTGGAAACGTAAGAGATGTTCTCGGAAGGCATCTTGGTGTAACCAGCTGGCGCGCCGTTGTAATCAACGTTTTTACCCAGTTTGGTATCGCCTTTGTAATCAATCAGTACGTATTCTGCGAGGTTACCTGCCATACCTAAACGAACAAGGTCTTGGTTATGTAAACGACCATTGATCGAATCTTGATCAACTTTGGTTTCTTCGTTGGCAATCGCTGCGTTACCAAAGCCTTGGTTAAAGCGAAGTGGGTGGTTCCCTTCTGAGTCGACACCACCATCGAATGGGCTACCACCACGAACGGCGTCACGCAAACGGTCTGAGAAGGTACCGATTTCTGTACCTGCCATATTGATTTGGTTTGCTTGATCGAAGCGGGCGTTGTTGGCGACTTCACCAAAGTCCCAGCCTTCCCCGTAGAACAGAGTATTCGGGTCGATTTTGCGCACTTCTTCCAATGCTTCGACCATTACATCTTTTGGCTGGTGGCCCATCAAGTCAAAACGGAAACCATCCACTTTGTAGTCGTCAGCCCACACCTTAAGTGAGTCGACCATCAATTTACCCATCATCAGGTTTTCGGTCGCAGTGTTGTCACAACAAGTCGAGTTTTCTACGCCACCAGTGTTGACGTTAAGACGGTGGTAGTACCCAGGGACAATCTTATCCAGTACCGACTTATCGTTCACACCAGACGCATTGGTGTGGTTGTATACCACGTCCATGATCAGCTTAAGATCCATGTCGTGCGTAGCTTTGACCATCTGACGGAATTCGAGAATACGCTGAGAACCATTAGGATCGGTCGCGTAACTTCCCTCAGGCACTGTGTAATGGAATGGGTCGTAGCCCCAGTTGAAGCTATCAAGCATACGAAGGTCATTCATTAATGCTTGTGCGTCACCCGTTGAAGGGTCATAACCATCGAGTACGTCTTCGATGACTTTGTTTTCGTCTTCGCTTCCACATAAGGTAGCTGTCGGTTTTACATCACACAGTTTTCCTACGGTGTCGGTGATATCAACACGGCTCGCGGCATCTTCATCGACGGTAGCGATATCAAATGCTGGTAAGATATGCAGCGTAGTTAAACCTGCTTCTTGGAGAGCTTGTAGGTGTTTGACCGACTCACGATCGGCTTCTGTAAGAGCGAGGTACTTGCCATTTAGGCTAGCTGTGCCGAGCTTATCGCTGAAGCTAAAGTCACGTAGGTGTGATTCGTAAAGTACGTGGTCTTCGTCTTTTTCTACGGTTGGTCGTTGGTAGTTGTCCCAGTTCGCTGGTTTCAAGGTTGAATCATTCAGGTCAATCACTTGAGAGTATGCCGAATTCTTCGATAAGCTGAGAGAATATGGGTCTGTCACTAGGCGAGTCTCAATGTTGCCTGTGGTTGGGTGGTAAACCTTCACTTGGTAGCGATAGTAACTGTTGACAGCGTTAGGTACCGCGTCAGTCGCCCAAATACCCGTCTCAGTGCTTTCTGTCATTGGAAAAACTTGTGAGCTTTTCAGGTCTTCGCTGTAAAGAACTAGCTCTACATCTTGCGCGGTTGGTGCCCAAAGCTTGAAGGTCGCCGCACTGCCTTCAACAATTGCGCCTAGTTCTTCAGCCATTGCATTACCAGCATCTTCGCTAGCAAATACCGCATCAAGCACACCAGGTTTTTGAACCTCAGTTGAAGAGATAACATCGCCATTGGCATTGTAGGCAACAAAAATTATCTGAGATTTTAAAATAGTGCGAAGTGTGCTGTCGTCAACATCGATAGCTAGGGCAGGTAAGCTTGCAAGGTGTCGGAAACGCTCTTTCAATTCAGAAGATAGTTCTCCGTCTTTGCTTAGTTCAATTGCAGTTCCACCGACAATCTCTTTGTCATCGTTCATTGTGATGCTGTTGTCTAGTGCATAGAAAAGCTTCACAGAGTCTGCATTGCTAGCCGCTTCCCAACCAATTGTGGTTGCATCTAGCCAGTGTGCTTTTTGACCATCAATATTGACTGGTCGCTCTGAAACAGGGTCGTAGTACAACTCGCTGCTGCCATGGAAACCAAATACGCCTTGTGAATCGCCAAGCTTAGTTAACTCGACTTTAGAATTGGCACTGCCAAATGCTTTCTCATCACCATTGTGCAAGATGAAGTTCATGCATTTGTGTGGGTCAGAGGCATCTGGGTCAACTTTCAACACATAATAGGCACCGTAAGTATCGCTGATACCATCATATTCGTAAGGGCTGTTCCAGTCGGTTCCGCTTTCACTTAATCCCATGCCGACTAAATCTGTGCTGGTACAGCCTTCACCATTCCAAAGGTGCAGCCCCCAACCGTCGTAAGTTGAGCCAGATGAGCTGGCAGCGGCAACATCGCGTTTGTAGTAAATAACGACTTCGTTTTCAGCTGCAGGGTATAAACCACTGTTGCCAGGGGCTGTACCGTTGTCGCTATCATTATCACTACCACAACCCGCGATCAAAGTAGCGGTGAAGAGCGGTAACATTGCTTTGGCCAATGTAGAGCGTTTGAAGCTCTTCTTTTTGGTATTGTTGAAGGTATTTCGTAGAGAGATAATTTTATTAATATTTATGTTGTTCACGTTTTGATATCCATATTTCACTTTTTATGAAGATGAATATCCTAGCTTTAACCAAGGTCAACTATTTGTGATGGCAATGTATAAAGTTATTTTAAATTCGTAAATATAGGAAACCTAGTGTCAATATCACGCTTTGTATTTGGTTATTGTTAAATTAATTGGATCAATGACTCATTTGCATAATATCAATAATGTAAGGCGTAGAGGATGGGAGTAGATAATAAGGATGAGAGCTCATCCTTATTAATGTGAGGAAGGTATCGAATTGAGAGAGTGTTAATTTAATGTGGGAATTAAGTTATTTATCAATTAATTAAAACTCAGGCTTTTTGGGAATTAATAATAAATATCCTATTCAGATAAGGGAAATACCCAAACCAACGAAGCTAGTGGCTTTAGATCAAGACTAAAACGGCCAATACTTTCCTCAACTTTTAATACCTGTTGTTGAATGCCTTCAATATGTTCATCTAACAAGTAACTGTCATCAGCGATTGTGAGCGTTTGTATAACATCACTTGGAACGGTTAAGTGAATATTCTCGGTGACATGTTGGCTG
The DNA here is from genome assembly GCF_041471785.1 of Vibrio sp. 10N.261.51.C6. Taxonomy (NCBI): domain Bacteria; kingdom Pseudomonadati; phylum Pseudomonadota; class Gammaproteobacteria; order Vibrionales; family Vibrionaceae; genus Vibrio; species Vibrio sp. 10N.261.51.C6. Next base: position 76,796 of record NZ_JBFRPB010000041.1, read on the forward strand.
AAATTCGCAGCAACTATTGTCAACTCTTGGTTGTCATAGCGCAGAAATGCGTAAACCGAATCACTCAAATTATTGCTCTGGTGTAAGTCTAGGTACTGCCCCGTCATTGAAGTATGCTCAAGCGAAAAGTTCATTACCTTTTGATAGAAGTGACGCAGCTGCTTTTCGTTTTCGTCTAATAGCCCGCCATCGAATGCGCCGTGGTTCATCCACTTTTGGTGTTGTGGGACTCCGATGTAGTCAAATATGGAAGTTCGTGAGGGCTGTCCAAAGCCTGCATTCTCCGCGCCCGGTTCGCCGACTTCTTGCCCAAAGTAGATCATGGTTGGAGAACTACTCAATAACGCGCTGACTAGCATTGCAGGCTTCGCTATATTTGGGTCACCTACAAATTCAGGAGACGCGATGCGTTGTTCATCATGGTTATCCAAGAAGTGCAGCATGTGATGTTCAATATCCATCATTTGATGTTGGATTTTGGGGATGATAGCCGTGGAAGTATTGCCTAGCATGATGGCTTTTAGACCGTCGTACAGATCTACTTTGTCATAGAGGTAGTCCATTTTGCCTAAGTGGATATAGTCGCGATATAAGTCCGGTTGGTACACCTCAGCCATTAAAAAGGCATCTTGGTTTTTCATCTTTATAGATGAATTAAGGTAGCTCCAAAATTCGACTGGAACCATCTCAGCCATATCGTAGCGAAACCCATCAACACCTTTATTCAACCAAAACAAGGCGATATCTCGGAATTTAGCCCAAGAGTTAGGCACATAAACAGATTCCCAGAAACGGAAATGATCCATGTAATTGCGTTGAGCATAGTCACTCGGTAGTTCAGGGAAGTCTTTTGAACCGTCTGGTCGCATGCCATAATTGATTTTCACCGTTTCATACCAATCATCGAAACTAGGCTTGGCTAAACGTGAGCCGTTACCTGTCCATTTGGCGGGCGTCTCTATAAACGGGGAGTTTAGGTTGGGATGCTGTTCACCACCTAGCGGCGTAAAGGCGGGCTCTATGTCTGGCAATTCAAAGGTGCTGTTGGGAATGTAGTAGAAGTTATTGTCTTTGTGGTATTCCAACGTTGTGTCATCTTGAGCGCCGAAGTCACTGACACCTTCTGGGTTGTTTAAGCCTTTATAATGACGCGCAACGTGATTCGGTACGATATCGATAATCACTTTTAAACCATTGTCGTGACTTCTTTTGATTAGTGCCTCGAACTCCTCTAGTCGGCATTCAGGGTTGTCTGCGAGATCTGGGTTTACGGAATAGTAGTCTTTGACGGCATATGGTGATCCCGCACGGCCTTTTACCACGCTAGGGTGATCGTCTGAAATACCAAGGTGCTTGTAGTCATTGATGAGCGCATGATGTGGCACTCCGGTATACCAAATATGAGTCATACCGAGTTTGCGGATTTCAGACAGCGCTTTGTCGGTAAAATCACTGAACTTACCGACGCCATTTTGCTCGATTGTGCCCCATGGAACATGTTGGGTGTTTTTATTGCCAAATAAACGCGTAAAAACTTGGTAGATGGCGTACTTTTGGTTGTACATATTTATAATTCCTTTAACTTCCATCATGTTATGTAGGGATGAAAGGGCTTGTTTATTCTTTGCAGGCTAACCGAATTACAATATGCCTTACTCATCCTTATCAAAATCTACAGGGCGTAATTGCTACAGTATGTGAGCTGTTGCTCAAAAGGAGTCATGTTGTCTTCATCTATTCAAATCGTTATCACTTATTTGGTTCTGGTGGCGGTGTCTGTGTTGTTTGCGGAAAGTTCTAAAGCGCTGTTGGTGTGGTATTTGGTTATCGGTTTCGTGACGTTTTTTGTGTACGCGAAGGACAAGCGAGCAGCGATCAATGGCAATTGGCGTGTGCCAGAGAAAACTCTGCATATTTTTTCTGTTGCTGGTGGCTGGCTAGGGGCGTTGATTGCTCAAGATAAGCTGCGTCATAAAACGCAGAAGCAGCCGTTCAGAGCCATATATTGGGTGACAGTGGCAGTGAATGTTGCGGCGTTTGTGTGGACGTTAACGCCGAGCGGGCAGACGATGTTTGGTCGTTGGCTTAGTGAACTTGTGGGTTATTTATAAAGAGAATAACGGTTAGCACAGGAGTACCAACCGTTAAAATACAGAAGTTATTCGACTAGAGCATCGGAATGGTCGATGCTAGAAGCAAGCCAGCCATACCGTAGTTGAAGCTTTTGATACGGACGGGTGTGGTTAACCAGTGTTGCAGTTGTTTACCTGCCGCTGTCCAGAATGTCACGGATGGTAAGTTGGCGAGCGTGAAGATACCTGCGATGATCGCAAGCTCCCACCATGAACTGCCGCTGCTATAGACTGAAATTGCCGTCAGCGCCATCGACCAACCTTTCGGGTTCACCCACTGAAAACTTGCCGCGCCGATGAAGGTCATTGGCTTATAAGCCTCGGTGCTTTTGGCTTTGCCGCTCAATGCTATCTTAATTGCAAGGTACACGAGGTAAGCAAGGCTTAGGTATTTCAAGATTTGGTGAGTAACCGGATAAGCGTTGAAAATGCCCATTAAACCGAAGCCAACCAACAGCAACATGGCTGCAAACCCTAGAGCAATGCCAAGCATGTGAGGAATAGTACGGGCAAAGCCAACATTTGCTCCTGATGTCATGAGCATGATGTTATTTGGACCTGGTGTGAAGGTCGAGACGAACGCAAACAAGGCAAGTGCGCTAAGTTGTTCTAAAGGCATTATGGTTCTCCAGCAAAAAATGAACGAAGTGACTGACCGGTCATGACTTTCACGTGTTGAGAAACATAGTAGGTGGAAAGTGAGGCAATTATGTGCTTTTATTTCCTCTATTATCACTAAATGCACAATAATAAGTACTTATGGATAGATTTGACGAAAGGATATTGCAAGAGCTTAAATTGGACGGCAGAATCTCCAACATTGAGCTCTCAGAGCGAATTGGCTTGTCGGCCTCAGCAACGTTAAGGCGTGTACAAGATCTTGAGCGCAAAGGCATCATTCAAGGTTATCGTGCGGTTCTAGATAACGGCTTAATGGGCGTGGGTTTTATCGCCTACGTTTCAATCGGTTTATCAAGCCACAAAAAATCTGCTCAATTGGAGTTTGAAGAGCACGTTGCTATGGAGAAAGAGGTGGTCGAGTGTCACAACATCACCGGAGCCAATGAGTACTTGTTGCGAGTCGAGACTAAAGACTTGCCGAGCTATAAGAAGTTTCATGCCGATGTGCTAGGGGAGTGCGCTCAGGTTCAATCCATCACAACCATGGTGGTGATGGACACCCCTAAAGATGAACGTTAATCGAGCTTAATATTAGGAGCGGCACAGTGCCCAATACCAATCAGTTGTTATTGTTCTTAGATGTGGTTCAACAAGGGTCGTTTACCAAAGCGGCAACCTTACACGACATGGACAATTCCTCCCTCTCTAAACAGATCAAAAAGCTTGAGCAAGACTTAGGTGTTCAGCTGCTCAACCGTTCTACTCGCTCGTTCTCGTTGACGTCGGCGGGTGAAGATATTCTTGCGCAAACCTATGTGCTGAAAGACACCATCAATCAGATACAGGGCATTGCTGATTCCTATCAGTCTGAGCCTAAAGGTGTGCTACGAATTACGTCACCGATCTATTTTGGTCAGCAATACCTGCAACCTATCATCACTCAGTTTATGAGAAAGTACCCGGATGTTCAGATCGTACTTTCACTAGACGACAAGATCGCCAACATCATTGCCGGGCAGTTTGATATTGCGTTCCGCTTTAGCAAGCTGGTGGAATCAAATCTAATTGCGAAGAAGATAGCCGACAGCAACTTCATGCTGGTCGCCTCAAATGACTTTGTTGAGCAGCATGGTAAGCCGAAAACGCCACAAGATTTGTTGTCTCTGCCTGCCGTGATTTATACCAATGGCGATATGACGGTGGATCATCTACGCATAAGTGAAGAGCCGCATGGCAATACTTTTCAGAGCCTGACGATTCGTGGCAATTATAAGGTGAGTGATGTTCGTACTATGGTGTCTTGTGTGAAAGATGGCTTAGGTTATGGCTTTCTTGATCAATCAAATCTGTACGCCTCCATGAAAGAGTTGGGCTTAGTGACACTGCTTCCTGATTACGCCATTTCAACAGCGGATACTGCTATATACGCCGTCTACCCGCACCGTAAGCAGACCAAGCTAGTGAAAGAGTTCATCACCTCAGTGCAAGATTATATTGGGTCGCCAACGATTTGGGAGAAGATGCAGCAAGATTAACGATTTCTCTGCTATGCCAAACCCAAAAAGAAGCCAGAACGTCACACGAACTGGCTTCTTTTTACTTTTCTAGCGTTCACTAATTTACAATGTAAAGTTCAGCTATAGCTAGCGTGAGCGGCTTTTTCTCACAAAGAGTACCCTTTGGTTGAAGTTAGTGATTGTGAATCACTTCTTTACCACTTGGATAGGCTTTTGTACCCAATACATGACCATCAACTTCTTTGCCATAGTAACCTTGGTGGTTGTGGTAACGCTTAGCATTGCCAGCAACATCACCCTTGTATCGAGGATCTTGTGGGCGTTCATGACTATTCACAAATGCAGCCACATCCCATGCATCTTGAATCGAAAGTTGCTGGCTCTTTCCAAGCGGCATGTTTTCATAGATAAAGTAGGCAGCTGTGTTCACGCGGTGCATACCCGCGCCCCAGTTATACGCCTTTTCGCCCCACAGTGGTGGGAAGTACGATCGGCCGTCTGCTCCTTTAATACCTTCACCATTTTGACCATGACAGGTTTGGCAGCTGGTTTGGTAAACCTTCTCACCACGCGCTATTGACGGTTCTTGTTCAGGGTTAGCAATCTTAGGATAGCCACGGCCTGCCAACTTGCTGCGATCATCGATCGGGTATTTGCTTAACAGCTCTTCCGGAAGAGGGAAGCTTTCCGCTTTACCACCGATTTGTAAATCTGCATCACTGATCTCAGGAACTGGCGTATCTTGCATACCGTTCTTATCTAAGATGCCGCCCATCGCCAACCAGTAGGAGTAAGCGCTGAGTGCGACCAGTTCTTTTGAGTCTAAGGCTGGTACGATTCCGTTCATTGAATAGGTGAAACAGCCTTGAACACGCTCAGCGTAGCTGTTGACCTTGTCGTTTTTCTTACGATAAGCCGGATAGGCCATGTACGCCCCCCAAAGTGGCGCTGCATTGGGCTTCATGCCTGCTTGCATGTGGCAGTTAACACAGTTTTGCTCGTTGCCAACGTATTCACCGCGCATCTGCTGTGAGTCAACAAACAGTGAGTAGCCCAGTTTTACTTTGTCGCCAAATTCTCCTGCAGGAATATCAACCAAGTCTCTTGGCACCAGATACTTGTTATCTTGAGGTTTCTCAACAGCGGGCAGTTCGGTTTGGCGATCGGGCAACTCACCTTCGGCGTAAGCGATTCCAGAGGCAAGGGTTGCGGTAATTAAAAGTAATGTTTTCATGCGAGCCCTTTAGTATCGAAAAGATGCGAAGTAGTAAGACAGGTTTTTGATTTCATCGTCGGTCAATTTGCCTGCGATGTTGCCCATCATGTTCAAATCATCACCCTTACGAGTGCCGTTTTTCCAAGCGTTGAGCTGAGTTTGAATGTAGTCGGCGTGTTGGCTCGCTAGGCGTGGGAACTTGTCTACGCCCATACCACTTGGGCCGTGGCAGGTAGCACATGCTGGAATATTTCGGTCCCAATCGCCTTGAAATACAAGCTTGCGATACGGGTTCTCGATATCCGCTTGTGAGCCGCGCTGCTCTAAATCTGTGAACTCGTATGAAGGTAGTGAGGCAAAGTATTCGGCAACTTCGCGACGAATAGCAGGATCAGAGACGCCATCGGCCATGCCTTTCATGATCGCGCTTTGACGCTCTCCACTAGAAAATAGAATCAATTGATGTTCTAGGTAGTCAGCATTCAGCCCAGCAAGCATAGGGGCTATGTTAGGCATCCCTTTCCCGTCAGCTTGATGGCACCCGCTACAGGTTTCTGCTGCTTCGGGCATAGGGTTAGGTGCTGCTTGTGCAAAACCGGATAAAGAGAGGCTTCCTAAAGCAGCGATGCAAAGCGTGAGAGTTTGAGTTTTTATATTCAGCTTAATCATGAGGCGTCGCTATTGGTTGTGATGCACGCATTTTCGACATAATTGGTTGTTCGCGCTATTGTGGATTTCCACATTAATTCACTTGGAACTTGAGGTAAGTCTCACATTAATAACCTCAATCACCATGGTGGTATTGATGTGGATTTCAATAGGCGAATCCAGCTGCCGTTAACGAAGTGCAAGGGAACTGCCATGTTCGCCTCGGTGTGACTGCTTGTTAAGGCTCTTTATGGCACCGATTGTATAAGCATAGACGGTTGATGGGGCTAGGTGAGAAACTTGCAGGGAAGTGATATGAAGAATTGATGGTTTGGTGTTGAATAGGTTAGAAAAAGAAGAGCAACCTCGAATGACGAAGTTGCTCTAATATGCTCAGTCTTGATTTGACTGAAATAGGGGAGGTTTTAACACCTAGACCTTGTAGATCTTCGCAGGAAGCGCCTGTCTTGCCGCTGCGCCCACAACCCAATCCAACATGACGCCTTTGCCTTCTCTCGTTGGGTCAATTAAGCCAATATCATTGATGTTAACGCCATCGTTGGACTTCATCTTCACTGGTTGCTGTGTTTTACCAATCCAGTGCGCACGTTCGCCGAGTTCTTTATGGCCAAAGCCATGTTCAAAGCCTAATGTGCCCGGCTTGATGCCATCAATCACCATCGCCAACGCTTTTGTGGTTGCGCTCGGCGTTTCGATCGCAAATACGTCACCGGTTTTTATGCCCGCTGAAGAGGCGTCTTGCGGGTGAATGTACACTGGGTTCACGCCTTTGATGGACTCCAAGCGTGGTGACAGGTTAGACACCGCACTGTGAATGTTGGACTTAAAGTTAGTCAGGGTAAATGGCCACTCTTTTGCTGGGAACTGCTCTGCCAGTGGTGTGCCGTCTGCCAGTTTTTGTGGATACCATGTTGGGCAACCCATGTACCGCTCGCCACTAATGGTGTTGCGAGAGGTGCCAAGCTTTTCATTCCAAATAGCCAGGGGCTTGGTCCATTTGTACTTCATGGTTTCGTTGGTGTAGGCATTGGTAGCGTCTTCAAAACGACCACCGCGCGCGAAGATGTACGCCACTTTTAACATCTCTTCAGGCTTAAGTGTTTTGTTCATCACAGGAACAAGGCGCTCAAGACCAGACCAAACAATGTCTTCTGCATCCACATTCGGCACGCCGCCTTTGGCAAATGCTAAGTTCGCCGCAGAGCGAAGGTAGAAGTCTTCTGCACTGTGGATACCGTGCCAATTGCCTTGGCTGTCTTTGATTGCATCATCACCAAAGCCGCCCAGCTCGAGTGTTTTCGCCAGATCAATAAAGAAGTTCTCTAGATTGATGGTACGACCGTCCTGAGTGCGAGAGGTTTTAGGTTCAACAATCGGCCAACGAGCAGTGATCGCTTTAGTTGCAACGGCATGCCAAGGTGTTGCCATGCCCCAGCTTTCGTAGGTTACCGTGTCAGGCACGAGATAATCTGATAGTGCTGTGGTTTCATTAATGAAGGCATCGATAGAGACGATCAAACCCAATTGCTTTGGATCTTTAAGTTTCTCGCCTAATAGGTTGTCTAACCCCGGAACGCCATAAAGTGGGTTCGCCATGTGGTTGATCCACGCTTTTGCACGATATGGGTAGCCATCAATCGCCGCTGACAAATGCTCGGTTAGCAGCGGCGCGGAGATTGGGTACCAAGGAGCGCGAGTTGGGTAGGGTGACTCACCGGCTGCAACGCGACGTTTGTATTCGCTGGTTTTTTGGTACGGGAACTTGCTGCGAGACAAGAACACACCTTGAGGCTTAGTCTTACCCTTGAACTTGGTAAAGTCGTAACGAGGGCCTGCAACAGAAGTTGGGTAGCCGCCTGCTTTCGCCATCGCGCCGCCTTTCGCGTTGATGTTACCGATCAGAGCGTTCAACATCAGAATAGAGAACGAGTTGTAGAAGCCGTTGGTGTGCATGTTGCCACCGTGAGTATCCACGACTGCTTTTGTACCGTAGCTGGTAAAGCGTTTCGCTAGCGCAATAATCTGGTCTTGTGGGATTTCACACTGCTCGCTGTAGTAAGCAAGGTCATATTTGAAGGCTTCTTCCTTCAATCTTTGTAGAGAAGACTTAACACGAACAGTCTGACCATCAACTTCTACGTCTTGATCGACGAACAGCGCCGCTTCATTCACCTGAATATGTGACGCCAATAGTGACGTTGTCACATCTAGGGCGATAAATCCGTCATCGTCAGACATCGGTTCGCCTGTTTCTAGCAAGCCAATATCCGATGCGCGAAGCATGCGTCCGTTTTGTGGGTGCGTTTCGTCGCTGATCACTAGGTGAGATGCGTTACACCAGTGTGTGGTGCCGGCTTTTTGCATTGCTTGCGCGCTTGGGCGAGACAAGAAGTCGTGATTGTAGCGTTGGTTTTCGATGATCCATTGGATCATGCCTAATACTAATGCTGAATCGGTGCCCGGTTTGATTGGAAGCCAGTTGTTGCGATCGCCTGCCGCAAGGCTTGAAGAACCTGCAGGAAGGCTTGGCGTCACTATGGTGTAGCTCAGTTTTCCATTAGTACGAGCCTCAGCAAGTTGTCGTGCTTGACGCTTAAACGGGTTACCTGCTTGAGCCGGAGACATGCCGATGAAAAGAATGAATTCCGCATTGTTGAAGTCGGGTTTTAAGTGCGAGAACTTGTCTAAGTCATTCATGAGCGCGCCAGAACCTGCACGGAATGCGTAGCCACAGTAAGAGCCGTGGTGACCGAAGTTTCGTGTACCGTAGCTGTTGAATGCAAAGCGCTTCAAGATATCATCACGGCCTTCATTACCGGCATTAGTCACCAACAATTGGTTGGCTTTGGGACCGTATTCAGGGTTGTTTGGATCAAGTGGTGTTTCGATATCGCGAATCGATCGTAAGCCTTCCACTTCGCCTTCACCGAACAAGTCACCACCTTCGGTGATCTCAGTGATTAGTTGCTCGTAGCTGATCGGTTCCCACTTGCCTTCACCACGTTTACCGACACGTTTGAGCGGTTGAGTGATTCGGTATGGGCTGTTTTGAATCTCTAACATGCCGTTACCACGGGCACAGGCTGTCGAACGGTTATTGATACCGGATTCTCCAGACAAGCCAATGTAAGCGTCTTTTACCGGTGTTTTGAACGGGATTTGCTGATCACTTGATAGCGGATGGTAGGGATTGCCCGAGATACGCAAAATTTCGTCATTGCGATTATCGATACGTACACGCAAGCCACACAGTGTCCAGCAACCGAAACACATTGATGGTGCTACGCGCTGATTTGGATTCGGCGAGATCTTACCTTGTTCATCGACACTGTATTCCGTCTCTAACGAATTACCGTGGTGGATGTGGTTGGTTTTCTTACCCGCGGTGCCATCAATAGCACCGTGAACCATGTGTTTTGTGGTTGTCGCATAACCTGCAGCAAAAGCTCCAACACCACCGGCAGCAAGGCCTGCTTTTAAAAATTGACGACGTTTGTTATCCATGATGATTCCCCAGACTACAAGCTATGTGAGCGGTTAAGTGGTGACGATGTTTTTTGAGCTGATTTAGCTGATATTGTTTTTGTCGATACGATTTCAGAGGCGAACAACGCAAGTGCTAACCAAAGACCACACATACCAACAATGCCAAGTAGACCTGAGCTACCCATTGGCAATTCATAAGGGAATGCACCCACATCGAAACGTGGAATGGTTTGAACTTCCATCATGGTGACCCAACGTACCGCCCATGCAGAAACTATGGTCGCAAGTGCTACACAGATAATTCCAAGCTTGCTTTGAGATAAGCGCTGCAATGGAAGAACTAAGATCATGCACAGCAAAATGCTGGTGGTCATGATGCCTAAATTAATACCCCAAGCGTCGTCCTCATACAGGTTGAAGTGACCATGGTTAGAGGCCCAAATCGACGTAAGAATGATGGCAAGGCCGCCCGTTAAGGTAATGGTTCTTTGTACGAGAGCGAGGTCTGTTGGTTTTAAGCTAGGCTTGGTTGAAGGAAGCAGAGCCCAAATCAACAACGTTAAACCTGTTGCAGCAAAGAATGCGGTCGTAAACCAAAGCAGCGGAGAGGCCGGTTGATGCCAAAGCGGGCGACTTGCCAAAATTGCAATCTCGGCACCTGTGTAAAGCGCGATACTTAAGCCAGAAATAGCCGCCGCAGCAGCGAGTACAATCATCAGTTTTGTTGAAACCTGCCATTGACCTAGGGTTAGCCAAGACAAACGTTTTAGAAGTGGGTTTTCACTCTCTTTAAGTTGTGCGATGTCATCACGTAAGTAAACCCAAGCCGTCGCGACAGCCAGACCAGAGAACAGAGGGAGAAACAGAGAACCTAGAGACATCCACGACCAAGGCGTGATGTGAGCGTAGAAGTGCCACGCCCTTCCAGGTTGGTGTAAGTCACCAGTAAGGGCTAATGGTCCAACAATCGCGCCAATCGCCATCACAAGCACAAGGGCAGAACGGAATTGATGGCTGGTAGAGTTTTTGAAGATCAGTGCAATCAAAAACAGAATAGCCGCTGCGTAAGCTGAACCAATATAGAAGAAATATTGAACCGCCCACGGTAGCCAAGCAATCTCTTGAGCGGGAACTAACACCTCGGTGATATTCATGCTGTCTCTCCTTGTTTGCTAGAAGATGAGTTATCAATGGCGGCAGGATCATAAATCGCAGGTTGGCCTTCAATGTGACTAACGAACCGCTCGTTCATGCCGATATAGAAAACATGTGGGTTGGTATTCTGTTCTGGTTTAAGCACCTTGATGTCGTCTTGGTTTTCATTGAGCAGACGGTTGATCTCGCTGTTTGGATCTTTAAGGTCACCGATTACGCGCGCGCCGCCGACACAGGTTTCTACACAAGCGGGTAGCAAGCCATCTTCAAGGCGGTGTGCACAGAAAGTACATTTGTCGGCGGTCAGTGTGTCATGGTTAATGAAGCGAGCATCGTAAGGGCAGGCTTGAACACAATAAGCACAAGCTACGCAGCGTTCGTTGTCGACCATGACAATGCCGTCTTCACGTTGGAAAGTGGCTTGAACAGGACAAACCTTGATGCAAGGTGCGTTGTCACAGTGATTACACAGGCGAGGCAGCATGAATGACTTCACCTCTTGTCGAGCTGTCGAACCATCATCAAGGGAGACTTCATACTGTTTTACTGTGGTTCTGAACTGACCAATTGGCGCTTGGTTTTCGACGCTACAACCCACTGTACATGCCTGACAGCCCACGCATTTACGCAAATCAATAGCCATGGCGTAGCGTTTGCCTACTTCACCTTTACGGTCTGGTTGGTTGTTATTACGAATGGCTGTGCTGGCAACTGCGGTGTTGATTCCGGTAATGGGAATGAGCGCAGCACCAGCGGAAACTTTGCCGAACTGGCTGAGAAACCGTCTTTTCAATGAGTCCATATTGGTACCTATAAATGGGTATTCGTTCTGTTGAGCTCATTGTCAGATTTTGACCCTACACGGGGTATTGTGGATTTCCACATTCCCAGATCAAAGTTGATCTAGAACAAATGTGGTTTTCGCTATCTAGCTGTTATGCTTTATTTAAAAGTGCTTCAACGCGTTGAGAAATCATTGAATAGGTAATCCGATTGAATAAAGAGATGTCCGTGACTGTTCGCAACTTCATCACATTCATCAGTACGTGCTGGCTGAACTTGAGTGCAGGTATTTGTTTCGCTGCTCAAACGGAACCTGTTTCAGTAGCGACAAGTACGATTGAATCAGATCAGACGATTGAAGTGGGTGTTTTAGCCATCAGGGGTAAACTTGCAGCGCAACAACGCTGGCAACCAACGATGGACTGGTTGTCTGAGCGTATCCCGAGAAAACACTTTGTTCTCAAGCCTTTTAATTTGGAAGAGATGGCGGAAGCGGTAAAGAAGGTCGAGGTCGATTTTGTTATCACTAATCCCGGCCAGGCGGTTCGCTTAGGCCGTCAGTATGACCTCTCTTGGATGGCGACCATGACCAGCCACAACTACAACGATCAAGGTGTGAGCAGCACGCGCAGTATCGGCTCGGCACTGGTGGTCAGAAGAATGTCACCGTATATCTCGTTTGAACAGCTCGTCGGAAAACCAATTGCTGCGGTTTCTGAAAATGCGTTTGGTGGCTACCTGACTATGCGTTACCAAGTAATGCAACAAGGGCTCAACCCCAATCACTTTTTCTCTAATACTCAGTTCTTAGGTTTCCCTATTGATGCCAGCTTGTATCAACTGCGTGAAGGGAACATTGAAGCTGCGGTGGTGCCTGCGTGTTTGGTCGAGAGCATGATCAGCGAAGGTTTGCTGGTGGCTAGTCAATATCGTGTTATCGACAATCAAGCACCAGAAGGGTTCCGATGTCAGGTGTCTACGCCGTTGTACCCTAACTGGTCGTTTGCCAAAACAGAGCGAGCGTCTTCGGCACTGGCGAAACAAATGAGTCAGGTGTTATTTGCGGTGCCAAAAAGCAGTGCGCCAGCCATTGCAGCGAATGCATCGGGTTGGACTTCACCGACAAGCCTGCTGTCGATCGATAAGCTATACCAACAACTCGACATGCATCCACTGCAACAACCTTGGTGGAAAGAAGCGTTAATCTGGCTCAAGTACAATCAACAGTGGGCATGGGCGTTCTTTATTCTTGTCGTATCGCTGAATGCTTACCACTTCTGGTTGGAATACAAATTCAGTCGCAGCAAAAAACAACTAGAAGCGACGCTGTACAAGCTGAAAAGTAAGAGTGAACAGCTAGAGCACTCACAACGTATCGCGGTAGTTGGTGAACTAGGTAGTAGCTTGGCACACGAGATCAATCAGCCTCTGGCAGCAATTCGGAATTATAGCGAAGGCGGTTTACTGCGGATTTCGAAGAACAAACCGCTGACTGACATAGAGCCTGTATTTGAGAAGATCCAGTCTCAAGTGGACCGTGCTGATGCGATCATCCAGCGCTTAAGAAACATGATAAAGAAACGTTCATCAGAGAAGTCTCAGACAGATATTGAGCAGTTACTAACAGACACCATTGAGTTACTGCAATTCCGATTACAGAAGCACAAGATCAGCATTGAACGTTATGCGGTGGGCAAACCTATCAAGCTAAATGTTGACCCAGTGGGCTTGCAACAGGTAGTTGTAAACCTGATCAACAATGCGACTGATGCGTGTAATGCTCAGATGCATCGCGAACAAAGCGCTACGTCTGATATTGGCAACAAAAATAACGAACCATCGACAATTAAAGTGATTACCGAGTATCAACCGGATAAAATGATGTTGTCGGTTATCGATAATGGCACAGGATTAGATTTTACCGAGCATCAAGTGACTCAAGCTTTTGTGAGCAGCAAAGAAAACGGCTTGGGGCTGGGGCTTGCGATATGCCAAGACGTGATTGAAGACCACTGCGGTCAAATGAGCATAACGTCTCTCACGCCACATGGCTGTCACGTCGCGGTGACGTTACCTTTCTCTCTTTCAAATGATTCATGAGGAATCTTGTTATGTCTGAATTTCATCAAACGTTGCCGGTCTATGTGGTTGATGACGATGAGTCAATGCGCGATTCATTGGTGTTCTTACTGGAAGAGCATGATTTTAAGGTGTCAGCCTATCAAGATGGCCCGAGTTTTCTTGATGCCGTTGATTTAAGTGCGGCTGGGTGTGTGGTGCTCGATAGCAGAATGCCTGAGATGAGAGGGCAGCAAGTACATGAACTGATGTTGAAAGCACAGAGCCCGCTTTCGGTTATTTATCTCACTGGTCATGGTGATGTACCTATGGCGGTTGAAGCGCTACAGGCTGGTGCGGTGAATTTCTTCCAGAAGCCGGTCAAAGGCAGTGAGTTAGCTGAGGCGATCAAGCAAGGCTTAGTTGCATCAGAAAAACATTTGCAAATGAACGTCTACCGTCAAGCTTATGCCTCGTTAACCGAGCGTGAGATAGACATCCTTAAACAGATTATTGATGGTAAACGCAATCAGAAAATTGCCGATGAGCTGTGCATCGCAGTAAGAACAGTTGAAGTTCACCGAGCGAGTTTGATGAAGAAGTTTTCTGCAAAAACGGTCGCTGAGTTAGCTTACATTTATGGTCAACTGACCTAGTCATCGCAGCCTTTAGGCACAGGCTTCTAATCATCAGTTTCTGATGAATGGTTGAGTCTCACTTGATGAAAGGCAAGCTCGAGAAACCCTCCTTATTGAAGCAAGATCACACGATTTATGGAGTGCGTACGGATTAGTCTTTGCAGACTTCTTATCGTTATGTATTCCTGAGATACTGAACCGAGTTTAAGGCGGAGCGTATAGAGACTGCGTCTCTTGTCACCATCAGGGCTAATAGCCCCAGAAATTAACTACTCAATATAGGCTGCTTGTGGCCGATATAGGGTAGAACGAAACCGAATTAGGTTAAACATTTTATGAGTACAATGGGAATCGCAATTGGTGCGACCGCTCTTTCGTTAATACTTGTTGCTGTGTGGCTGATTTCTTTATCACTAAGAAAGCAGCGCTTGGAACAAGAACGTAAAGCGCGAGCTGTCGCTTACCGAAAGGCGATTGAAAAAGCACGTATCCAAGAGCAAAAAGAGCGCCACTTTAAAGCAGAAACAGGGCATGTCCCGTCGATTCTATATTTAGCGAAAGAGGCTGAACGTAACAATATCAAGGAAGCGTTGTATTGGTACGATAAAGCGGCGCATTTGGATAACGTCAACGGCATGTACGGCATTGTTCGCTTAAGTATGAAGCGCAAAGAAGATCTGATCTTGAGAGAACAAGCCAACTTTTGGCAGCTTGCGATCTCTGCCTTAGATAACGATATGTCGGCGAAATTTGAGATGGGTAAAGCGCTGGTCCATGGACGCGGGACCGTGAAGAACATCCCCAAAGGCTACACCTATATTGAAGAGTCTGCCGCTGGTGGTAATACCGAAGCGATGCTATTCATGGGTGACTGGTGCCTAGACAAAGAAAACCCAGACTACTCTGCAGAAAGCTCTGTTGGTTGGTATCGCAAAGCGGCAGAGAAAAACAACCTAGATGGCAAGATCAAACTGGGTATGAGTTACTTAAATGGTGTTGGCGTAGAGCCTAACCATGGTGAGGCTGTGTACTGGTTTGAGACAGCAGCAGAAAAGAACAGTGCAGAGGCGATGTTTAGAGCGGGTGAAGCGTGGATCGACCATGGTGAACACGGTAATGCAATTGCTTATATCTGGCTATTCCTATCTGCTCATTTTGGCTACTCAGAAGCTAAGCAGCAGAGAGATAAAGTGGGCGGTGAGCTAGGTGTCGATGCGGTTGTGGGCTTACAAGCATTGACTAAACCGATCATGACCAAGCTGACCCAACAAGCAATCACCAAGCACTCAATTATTAAGGCGCTCAACAAGCTTTACAAACGCAATATACCGATCCCTAAGAAAGTGAAAGAAGCGTCTGATGAAGAAGGTGAGGCATTAAAAGTAGATGCGAGCCATCTAGATACTCAAACGGCGAGTGCTCAAGATACGAATGTTGATTACAGCCAACAACCTAATTCCGAGCAAGCATCAACAGAGAGACAAGCGACCCCAAATAGTGACCCTCTAGACTTCAGTCAGGCAGCCGTGGATCCAAGCTGGAAAAGCAACCACTAAAACGTGTTGGTTAGCTTTGATGAGTTAGACAAAAATGACTGAAGCTATAAATCTATAAATCTATAAATCTATAAATCTATATAGCTTCTAACCGTAATCTAGAAAACCAAGACAACAAAAAAGGGAAGCGAATGCTTCCCTTTTTATTTGGTGCGCCGAGCATGGC
>NZ_JBFRPB010000042.1:0-94828 GCF_041471785.1 Vibrio sp. 10N.261.51.C6
TGTGATCAAGAGACAGCCCAACAGGAGCCTTTCAAATCGTATTTTTCAATCAAATAGCTTTAGTTCAAGGAAAAGGCGCGGAGTTTACGAATGTAAATGAGCACCTTTGACACAGAAATTAAGCTATTTGAGCCAGAAAAATTAAGCGTAAACAGGTAGACGCTTACAGATCTCTAATACTTTTGCTTTCGTTGCTTCGATAACAGACTCATCGCCCATGTTATCTAGGATGTCACAGATCCAACCTGCTAGCTCTTTCGCGTCTGCTTCTGAGAAACCGCGACGAGTGATAGAAGGAGAACCGATACGGATACCTGAAGTAACGAATGGGCTACGTGGGTCGTTTGGTACTGAGTTCTTGTTTACAGTGATGTTTGCTGCACCTAGTGCTGCATCTGCTTCTTTACCTGTGATGTCTTTGTTGATTAGGTCAACTAGGAACAGGTGGTTCTCTGTAGAACCTGAAACGATGTTGTAACCACGAGCTAGGAATTCAGCAACCATTGCTTTTGCGTTAGCAACAACGCGTGCTTGGTATTCTTTGAACTCTGGCTCTAGAGCTTCTTTGAACGCTACTGCTTTACCAGCGATAACGTGCATTAGAGGACCACCTTGGCCGCCTGGGAATACTGCTGAGTTCAGCTTCTTGTAAAGATCTTCGCCTTCGTTAGAAAGGATTAGACCACCACGAGGACCCGCAAGCGTTTTGTGCGTCGTTGTAGTTACTACGTGAGCGTGTGGCACTGGGTTCGGGTAAACGCCTGCAGCGATTAGACCTGCTACGTGAGCCATATCTACGAACAGGTAAGCACCTACTTTGTCAGCGATTTCACGCATGCGCTTCCAATCACAGATTTGAGAGTAAGCAGAGAAACCACCGATGATCATCTTAGGCTTGTTCTCGATAGCCAGCTTTTCCATCTCTTCGTAATCGATTTGACCCGCTTCATCGATACCGTAAGGGATGATGTTGTAAAGCTTACCAGAGAAGTTTACTGGAGAACCGTGAGTTAGGTGACCACCGTGTGCTAGGCTCATACCTAGAACCGTATCGCCTGCATTTAGTAGTGCCATGTATACAGCGTTATTTGCTTGAGAACCTGAGTGAGGCTGTACGTTTGCGTACTCTGCACCAAATAGTTCACATGCACGTTCAATTGCTAGAGTTTCAACTTTGTCTACGTACTCACAACCACCGTAGTAACGCTTGCCTGGGTAGCCTTCAGCGTATTTGTTTGTTAGCTGAGAACCTTGAGCTTCCATTACACGTGGGCTTGTGTAGTTTTCTGAAGCGATAAGTTCGATATGCTCTTCCTGACGAAGAGTTTCTTCTTGGATAGCTGCGAATAGATCCGCATCGTAATCAGCAATGTTCATGTCACGCTTAAGCATCTGTATCTCCTGACTCAGATTGTACTGAAAGTTTCAAAAAAACCACACAACGACCGAAAGCAAACGTTTCCGTCACCGTTTTGATGTGACGCATTCTACATAATTTGATCTAGGTCATAAAGAGCTAATTGCAATTTTATCATGCAGTTTTTTCATAATCACAAATAAGATTCATCATGGTTATTAAGCTTATCCAACCAAAGATGACGCTTACTGTCAATTTTACGATTTACACCCTGTAAAACGCAGATTACATAGGTTTACCTTAATTTTGCCCCTCTAGCTACCGAAAGCTAAGGTTTTTCTCTACTATGCACGCCTTTATTGGTTAGGTAATTATAAAAACGATGGAAAAACACTCACGTAAAGAAGATTGGGTAGCAATCCTCACTGGCACGTTTTTAGTGGCGTTAGGCGTCTTCTTTTTACAGTCAGCGAACCTGCTTACTGGTGGCACTACTGGCTTGGCTCTGCTTTTGAGTCAATTTATGCCGGTAACCTTTGGTATTTTGTACTTTATTGCTAATTGCCCATTCTACTTATTAGCATGGAAACGATTTGGCCGTCACTTCGCAATAAGCAGTGCCATCTCAGGGGCTTTAGTATCTGTGTTTGCCGATCATTTATACTTAGTTATCTCGCTAGAAGTTCATAACGAGATCTATTGTGCTGTTGCCGGCGGCTTACTAATGGGCTTAGGTATGCTAATCCTATTCCGTCACCGCTCAAGTCTGGGTGGCTTCAACGTACTGTGCTTGTTTATCCAAGACCGCTACGGTATCTCGGTAGGCAAAACACAAATGGGTATTGATGCGTGTATTCTGTTTGCATCGTTCTTCTTCGTGTCACCTTGGGTGATTGCCGTATCTGTATTAGGCACCGCAGTATTGAACATCGTATTGGCAATGAACCACAAACCAACTCGCTACTCGGTGAATTACGCGTCTTAGAGTTCATTACCTTCTCTGTCGTTGCTGGCACTCGATGCTCAAACTTCTCGCAAGTAGACTCGAGGCACGATATTCCAGCCATCACTAAAACAAAAAAGGCTTTGGGGAGCACTCCAAAGCCTTTGTAGAAGCCCAATCCTTTAAGGGGAATAAGAATCAAGCTTCTTAAAATGAAACAAGGTTAACCTTCAATCAAGAGAATACGAGTCTCGTAAGGACGTAAGACTTGATGATGTAATGCAACTGAAGTGTTCGCTTGTTGATAGTTAGACAACAGACTCTTCGCCTTAGTCATATCAAAACGTTCCGGTAAAACGCACTCCGCCTCTTCACCATAATAGTTGTTAATACACAGCAAGGTTTGCCCTTCGTTCTCACGTGCATATGCAAAAATGGATGAGTGATCAGGTAATAGATCTTGATAGCTGCCATCTGTAATCACTGGCACTTGTTTACGTAACTCAATCAAACTCTTATAGAAATAGAAAACAGAGTCTTTGTCTTCCAGTGCTTGCTCAGCGTTAATCCCAGGGTAATTATTCGCTACATCAAGCCATGGCTGAGCTTGTGAGAATCCGGCGTAAGGCTCACTATTCCATTGCATTGGTGTACGAGAGTTATCACGAGATTTCTGCGCTAGAATCGCCATCATATCTTCATGAGCCACACCATCACGGTTCACCATGATGTCGTACATATTGGTACTCTCAACATCACGATACTGGCTAATTTCAGTATAGCTAGGGTTAGTCATGCCAATCTCTTCACCTTGATAGATATAAGGTGTGCCCTGCATCATGTGGACAGAAGCGGCGAGCATCTTGGCTGATTCAACGCGATATTGCTGATCGTTACCTAAGCGACTCACCACTCTTGGTTGGTCGTGGTTACACCAGAATAGTGCACCCCAACCTTTTCCGTTCAAGCCAGTTTGCCAGTGGTTAAAGATTGACTTGAGCTGTAAGAAATCGAAGGGAGCGTTGGTCCATTTCTCACCATTGGTGTAATCGACCTTAAGGTGGTGGAAGTTAAACACCATCGATAGCTCGCTGTTATCAACGTTTGAATATTGCTGACAATGCTCCAACGTGGTTGAAGACATCTCGCCTACAGTCACGCTACCGTACTTCTGGAATACCGCTTCGCTGATCTCTTTTAGGTATTCATGTACGCGCGGGCCATCGGTATAGAAACGACGACCATCGCCAATATCATCATTAGGGAAGTCTTGCTGCTTTGAAATCAGGTTAATGACATCGAGACGGAATCCATCGACGCCCTTCTCTGCCCAGAAGCTGATAACGTCTTTTACTTCTTCGCGTACAACCGGGTTCTCCCAGTTGAGGTCGGCCTGTTCTTTCGCAAATAGATGTAAGAAATACTGACCAGTGGCTTCATCCATTTCCCATGCATTACCACCGAACTTAGACTGCCAGTTGGTTGGTGCTTGGCCGTTTACAGGATCTTTCCATATGTAGTAGTCGCGGTATGGGCTGTTTTTATCACCCAATGCTGACTGAAACCACGCATGTTCTGTTGAGGTGTGGTTTACCACGATATCCATCACGATACGAATACCACGTTGGTGCGCTTCAGCCAGCAATAGGTCGAAATCTTCCATAGTGCCGAATTGCGGGTTAATCGCGTAGTAATCTGAAATATCGTAGCCATTATCGATCATAGGAGATGCGTAAACAGGGGTTAGCCAAATCGCATCCACGCTCAAGTTTTTGAGGTAATCCAGTTTCGAAATGATCCCTTTGATATCGCCAGTACCTTTACTGCCACTGTCACAAAAGCTCTTTGGGTAGATTTGATAGATGGTTGCGGTTTTCCACCAACTTTCATCATGCTCAGTCATCGCCATCTCTAACACTCACTTACCAGAAAATATAAAATAAAAATCACCATGTGAATCATGGTCGAATAGCCGTTATAACTAAAAGAAAAAGCTATAACTAAGAGAAAAAGCGATGGCTCACCTTGGAGTCATCGCTTATTAAATGCATTACGCGTTGGCGGTTTCTAGCTCGCCTTTCATCTGTGCTCGTTTATAGAAGAACAGTGTTAACGTGACGGGTAGTACTATCGCCACCAGCATCGCAATTAAGTAAACAGACCAATATTGCGGTTGAATCGATAAGATGCCTGGCAAGCCACCAACACCGATACCATTCGCCATCACTCCTGCACTACCACAGATAGCAGCCGCAGCGGCACTGCCGATCATTGCGCTCAGCATTGGGAATTTGTATTTAAGGTTGATGCCGTACATCGCTGGCTCTGTTACACCTAAGTAAGCAGAGATTGCAGCTGGAACCGAGATATCTCGTTCACCTTCACGCTTACTCAAGATAATGATGCCGACTACTGCCGATGCTTGTGCAATGTTTGATAGTGCAATCAAAGGCCAAATTGGTGTGCCGCCTAAGTCTTGCATCAGTTGCAGATCCACGGCGTTGGTGGTGTGGTGAATGCCCGTGATAACCAAAGGTGCGTAAAGGAAGCCAAATACCACTGAACCAAGAATCGCAAAGTCACCTGTCATTGCCGCTTTAGCTGCGAATGCCACACCATCGCCTAACATACGACCGAATGGGCCAATGAAAGCGTGAGCTAGAATCACAGACAAAATAATCGATACAAATGGCACAACCACTAGGTACAAGTAAGCTGGGACGATGCGCTTAAGATTGGTTTCAATGAACGCCAAAGCCACACCCGCTAACATTGCAGGGATCACCTGAGCCTGATAACCGACCTTCTCAATCACGAACAGCCCAAAATCCCATACCTCAGGTACCGATTTACCTATCATGTATGCGTTCATGAGTTGTGGTGAAACTAAGGTCACACCGAGCGTGATACCCAAAATAGGGGTTCCGCCAAGCTTCTTAACCGTAGCCCAACACACGCCAACCGGTAGGAAGAAGAAAATAGCTTCGCCGATCAACCATAAGAAAGAGTGAACGGTTGCCCAGAATTGACTGATTTCAACGAGGGTTTTGCCGTCGAACATGCGAATGTCGCCAATCACATTACGGAAACCAAGAATCAAACCACCTGTAATGATGGCAGGCAGCAGTGGTACGAAAATTTCGGCTAAATGGGAGATACCACGCTCAAGGAAGTTCATGTTTTGACGAGCAGCCAGCTTCGCCTCATCTTTTGATGATGCCTCTTTACCTGTCTGTTCAATCAGAAGTGCGTACACTTCATCAACTTCAGTGCCAATCACAACTTGGAATTGGCCTGCATTAGTAAAACAGCCTTTTACTAGCTTCAGTTTTTCGAGTTCAGCTTTGTTGGCCTGCTCTGTATCGTTCAATACAAAACGCAGTCGAGTCAGACAGTGGCTGACACTCGCAATGTTTTCTTTACCACCGACTAACTCGATAAGACGCGCAACGTCTTGCTTCGCTATCTTACTCATACTACCCCACCCTGGTTTCATTCAATTACTCATCTAAACCATGCAAGCTATAATCACTCAGACTTAGATTTATGGGAACATTCCCAATTACGGTTATTATAATGCCCGTATGAATGATAAATTAAAATGGGAACAATCCCATTAATTGAAAGAGATCACACTCTAATTTTAATCTAAGCCGTTCAATTTCGCTTAATTGAGTGGATTATAGAATAGGAGATTGCGTATGATGAGAGATCTCTGAATTGCCTAAAAGCTGAGATATCAATAGATTAGCAGCCAACTTACCTGCAGATTGGTAACCAGGATCAATGCTAAATACTCGTGGGAATAAGAAAGAGAGAAGATCATTACCACCAACGCCAGTGACGACCACATCTTCACGTTGTAGTTCTTGCAGACGCTTGATTACACCAAGAGCCAGCGTATCACTGGCACAAACGATCGCTTGAGTCGCGGGAGTTAACACCTCATCCACCAGCTGATAAGCACTTTCGTGATGAAGTTGACCAGTACGATAGTTTGCCACTGAACCTGTGTTTTCACACCAATCGAGATAAGCTTTAAGACGCAGTTCACCGGTTGATTTATCACTAGGATCAACCCCGATAAAGCCAACGTCAGAGATCCCTTGATCCGATAAATGCACCAACGCACTATTGATCACCTGTTGGTTATCATAGTTAATCGACGTCACGTTCTCGGTATCCAGAGCAATCACCACCGCTTTGTGTTCCCAAGCTTCGATTGCCGGAATATCGCAGTCAGTAAAACCAAATACAATAATGCCATCAACGTTACGACGCTTTAGAACTTGCAGGTGCTCATTGGCTTTATCTCTATCAAGTTGGCTTTCCATGATCACGACATCGTAATCCGCTCGATACAACTCGGCCAGCATCGTGCTAACGGCTTTATTTTCAGAGGGAGAGTCCAAACGAGAGATAATCACGCCGATGACTTTTTGGCTGCCACCGCGCATCGATTGCGCAGACTTTGAAGGCGTGTACCCAGATTCTTGAATTACTCTTTCTACCCTTTCACGGGTTTCAGGTTTCACTTTTGGATCATTGGTCAGAACGCGTGATACGGTTGACTTACCAACACCGGACAGCTTTGCAATATCAAGAATAGTGAGTTTTTTGCTCATAAAAAGTCTAACGTTAAAGGGAAGAGAAGAAAAAGTGAGGGTAGATTCCCTCACTTAACTGTTTGTAAATACTAGCAGTTCTTACTATGACTTACTTTTGGCAATTTCGATAGACTACGCGACCAAGTTCTAGACGCGCATTGTCACCTTTCGTGCGCAAAGTGATGCTGTTAATCATCTCTGAAGTGCCATCATCTAAGATGTATTTGGTTCCTGAGCCCGCTGGAACTTGAGTCAGGCGGTATTCATTATCAGGCAAGCGTAGTACCGCTTTTTCATTATCAAGGTAAGACACATCAAACGAGACGTCAGACTCACATTGATAAGTCGCGAATTGATCATTCGATGTTGCGCTATCAGTCTCAGGGGCTGCTGATTTAGAGCACCCAACCAATGCTACTGTACATAGAGATGCTACCAACATAGCTTTCATACTTCGTTCCTCATCTTTATATAGTCAACGACACTTAGCCTATTCACAGGTTCGAACAAACCTAATGTAAGTGCCTAATGATAGGTCCATACCTTAGTGATAAATAAAACGTTTAGCCTTTTAAGAAAGCGGGTACGTCTTTAATGCTATCAAGTACCACGCTAGCCAACGCTTCACCTTTTTCAGTGATGGGTTTACCCGTTCTTACCAAGACTTTAGTACCAACACCTGCTGCTTCTGCAGCCATCATGTCTTCCGCTTTATCGCCGATCATGACCGAGTTAGCCATATCAATCTTCAGAAAGTCACGAGCAGAAATGAACATGCCTGGCTTTGGCTTACGACATTCACAATCTTGCTTGTAGTCACCAATACCGTGTTCCGCGTGGTGCGGACAGTAATAAATGCCATCGAGCTCGACACCATTATCAACAAAGTTCCAATCCATCCACTGCGTTAAAGAAAGAAAACGGTCTTCACTAAACATGCCGCGAGCAATACCAGATTGGTTGGTCACTAGCACCAATAAATAACCCATATCTTTAAACGCTTTCGCCGCTTCAAACACACCATCGATGTATTCAAAGTCATGCTCATCATGTACGTAGCCGTGATCAACGTTAATCACTCCATCACGATCTAAAAAAACAGCAGGTTTAGACAAAATTTTGTTCTCTATCAACTCTCTATTAATCATTAATTATTACACGCTTTATTTGCTTCATCACTATCTATTTAGTTTTGCGTTCGTTAACGATTTGTTTCTAGCTTAGCCATACAATCGACGTTTAGCCGTCTAGACGTAAAAATATCTATTGACTTAGATCATAGAACACCATAGCATCGTCTGTAAATCGAGCGAGCTATCGACATATTATTCTGTTCTACCTGCACGGGTTTCTCTATGATTAAAGTGAATCAAGTCAACAAGGTTTTTTATCAAGGCACTAAAGAAATCAATGCCTTAATTGATATCAACCTCCACATTCCTCAAGGTCAAATCTTTGGAGTCATCGGCTCTTCTGGTGCAGGCAAAAGTACCCTGATCCGTTGTGTAAATATGTTGGAAGCTCCGACCTCTGGTGAAGTGATTGTTGACGGTATCGACCTAACAAAACTCAGCAAATCAGAACTTAGCGAAGCGCGCCGTAACATCGGCATGATATTCCAGCACTTCAACCTGCTGTCTTCTCGTACTGTATTTAACAATGTAGCACTGCCTCTAGAACTTGCTGGTAAAGATAAAGCGATTATTGAAGCGAAAGTCAGCGAGTTACTTGAACTGGTTGGCCTTGCTGATAAGCGTGACACCTACCCGGCAAACCTAAGTGGTGGTCAAAAGCAGCGTGTGGCGATTGCTCGCGCACTGGCCTCTGACCCGAAAGTACTGCTATGTGATGAAGCCACCAGCGCATTGGATCCAGCAACAACTCAATCTATCCTTGAGCTGCTGCGTGAAATCAACCGCAAGCTGAACATCACTATCCTGCTTATTACACACGAGATGGATGTGGTTAAAAGCATTTGTCACGAGGTTGCGATCATTGGCGGCGGTGAATTGGTAGAGAAAGGTACAGTCGGTGACATCTTTGCTCATCCGAAGACAGAGCTAGCGCATCAGTTTATTCGCTCAACGTTGGATCTGACGATCCCTGAAGATTACCAAGCACGTTTGCAAGAGACTCGCGTAAACAGCAGCTACCCGCTGGTGCGTCTTGAGTTTACGGGTGCAACGGTTGATGCTCCGCTAATGACGCAAATCGCACGTAAATTCAATATCGATGTCAGCATCTTAAGTTCTGACCTTGATTACGCCGGTGGCGTGAAGTTCGGCATGATGGTCGCTGAACTGTTCGGTAATGAAGCAGATGATAATGCTGCTATCCAATTCCTACGCGACAACAATGTAAAAGTAGAGGTGCTTGGTTATGTCCTTTAGTTTCAACGAGATTGCTGACTGGATCAGCCTTAACGGTAACCTTCTATTAGGCGCAACAGGCGAAACGCTTTACATGGTTGCTGTTGCAGGCATTGTTGGCTTCGCGGTCGGTATTCCACTAGGCGTGATTCTGCATACGACTAAAAAAGGTGGCCTGTTAGAGAACACCAAAGTAAACAAGATTCTAGGTGCGATTGTGAACGTGGGTCGTTCAGTACCTTTCTTAGTTTTGATGGTTGCGATTATTCCACTGACTAAGATGCTGATTGGTACCTTCATCGGTACAACAGCAGCGATTGTTCCACTGACGATTGGCGCTATCCCATTCGTGGCTCGACTTATCGAAAGTGCACTACTTGAAGTACCAACAGGTCTAGTGGAAGCGGCCCAATCAATGGGCGCAACACCAACACAAATCATCAATAAGGTTCTGCTTCCAGAAGCACTACCGACTATCATCAACTCAGTAACGATTACGCTAGTGACTCTGGTGAGCTACTCAGCAATGGCCGGTACTGTAGGCGGTGGTGGCCTAGGTGATGTCGCGATTCGTTACGGATTCCACCGCTACGATGTGACCATCATGGCTGTGACAGTAGTGATGTTGATTGTGCTGGTACAAATTATTCAATCAATCGGTGATTCATTAGTTCGCCGCGTTGACCACAGATAAAGACTCACACATAAAGATTAGAGTCGTCTGAACCTAATTAAATAGATTTATTAAAAGGAGATTATTATGAAATTTAACCTTAAAGGTTTACTAACTATCGCAGCAGCAGCTTCAGCGCTAGTTCTAGCAGGTTGTGGTGATAAAGAAGTGGATACTTCTAAAGTAAAAGTTGGCGTAATGGCAGGTGCAGAAGCGCAAGTTGCTGAAGTGGCAGCTAAAGTAGCGAAAGAGAAATACGGCCTAGACGTTGAACTGGTTACTTTCACGGATTACGTAACACCAAACGCAGCTCTAGATGATGGTTCTATCGACATCAACGCATTCCAACACGCACCGTACCTAGATCAGCAAGTGGCTGACCGTGGCTACAAGCTAACTATCGCTGGTAACACGTTTGTTTACCCAATTGCGGGTTACTCTAAAGAAGTGAAATCGGTAGACGAAATCCAAGACGGTGCTCGTATTGCTGTACCAAACGACCCTACAAACCTAGGTCGCTCTCTACTTCTTCTTGAGCAACAAGGTCTTCTTGAACTTCGTGAAGGCGCAGGTCTTCTAGCTACAGTTCGCGACATCGTGGGTAACCCTAAGAACCTAACGATTGTTGAACTAGACGCAGCTCAACTGCCACGTTCTCTTGATGATGTTGCTCTATCTATCATCAACACAACTTACGCGAGCTCTATCAACCTGACTCCACAAAAAGATGGCGTATTCGTTGAAGACAAAGATTCTCCTTACGTAAACCTAATCGTTTCTCGTGAAGACAACCTAAACGCTGAAAACGTACAAAACTTCGTTAAAGCTTACCAAACTGAAGAAGTGTACAACGCAGCTTCTGACATCTTCCAAGGTGGCGTCGTTAAAGGTTGGTAATCAACTAAACGACAGCACTGTATAGATACCCGAAGGGGCTGACATAACGTCAGCCCCTTTTTTAATGATAAAGATTTGCTAGAAAGTAAAGCATCTCAGATTTAAGCGAAACAAAGTCGATTACTTCAGGTGATCCCAAGAGATGTTTGACACCAATCGGCAGTCATCACACTTGAAATAGAAAATATCGTGGATAGGCGCATCTAGCAGCCATTCACCACCACATTGCGGGCATTTGCGCTCTTTTTCATCTTTCAGACTGATCCCACCGACACGGTATAAGTAGTAGTAGGTTGGAACCTTAGTCAGATACTCAATGCGCCCTCTTAGACCCCAACCGCGTTTAAACAGCACACTCTTCGTGTCACTGATCTCGGTTAGCGTTGCATGTTCCGCGCGACAACCACCACCCATTTGTACTTCATCACAGGCTTGCCATTCGGTCTGCCATTTCAACACGGCTTTATGGTCGCCATTGAAGGTAGGTGAATTGCGATACAAAGGGATTGGTAGCAAGCTATCGCCACTACGCAGCGGTGAACAGGTGTGCACGAATGTCGTGTATAACACCTGCCAGCTTGGTGTTTCATCTTCTGCCACTTCTTCTGAGTTCAGATCTCGACCTAGCAAACGCATTTTAGGCGCTAGTAGGCTCGCGTTAGACAAGCGATCAAAACACACTTTCACAAAGTCTGAGTGATTACGCGGGTGCAAGCTATCTTGCTCCGGGCACACAACGCGAACATAGAATTCACCATCGCCCATCACGATTGGGAACTCACGACCTAACACTTGTCCGTTATAACGAAGTGCATCCATTAAGCCATTAACCGCCTTGTCGACAGCGCTTACCGTTGTGTTATCAAAACACTCAAATTGAAGTTCTAGTACGTACATCTATTTATACCGCTGGTTGTAGCTTTTCTAAAAATTCTGCCAATGTCTCGGCGAGCACATCACGATTTTTGGTACCTAAGCGCTCCAAAATCACGTTACCCGTTAGGTTACAGATAGAGATAACATCCAGCTCAGCATCGGTCGCGGCAATGAAAACCGTTGGTTTTAGCTTCAAGCGACGCTGAGTTACTAGGTGACCCAAAATGTTTTCTTGTAGGCATTCGAAGTCTTCATCACTCCAAATCTGTAACAGAGTCAATTCGTTACCATCGAAAGTTGCGTTCATATCTGCGCTGAATTGTGCGCCGTAGAAAGTTTTGATGTCTTCATGCAGAGTCAACTCAATACCGGTTTCAACGTTGGTGAAATCCGCGAATTGCTCACGTGGATAGTGCTTCCACAACACGGCATCGCCACTCTTTTCTTCTACGCATGGCGATACGATGTCCACCAACTCCTCATTACGAGGTAAGCTTTGGTGTTTCTGCTGCCACGCGTCAACGTATCGCTGACTAAAAGAAAGTAGTGCGTCTTGAGCACGTTGAGTCATGAAAATCTCCTAAACACAAAATAATAAATAGAATCCGAGCCCTTTCCGCGCCGATTAAGCGATGACTTAATGACAGGGTAAGGGGGATTCAGTAAAATCGACCCCATTCTAATCGAATTTGAAACGAAAGTATGAGCAAATATTCTGACGCAAAAGAGCTAGCGGGTTTAACCCTTGGCCAAAAAACTGAGTACTCTAACCAATACGATGCAAGTTTATTGCAACCAGTGCCTCGTAGCCTTAATCGCGATGATCTTGCGCTAAACGGCGAGCTGCCTTTTGTTGGTCATGATATTTGGACGATGTACGAGCTTTCGTGGCTAAACACCAATGGTCTACCACAAGTGGCTGTCGGTGAAGTTTTCATCCCAGCAACCAGCCCAAATTTAATTGAATCAAAATCTTTCAAGCTGTACCTGAACAGCTACAACCAGACTCAATTTGAAAACTGGGATCAAGTAACCGAGCGCCTGACCCAAGATTTGTCGGCATGTGCAGGCGAAACGGTGATTGTGAATGTAAACTCAGTAACCGACTACACTAACCAACCTATCGTGACGATGGAAGGTGACTGTATCGACAACCAAGACATCCAAATCACTAGCTACGACTTTGAAGCGTCGCTGCTTGAAGGCGCTGCTGGCGAACAAGACGTTGAAGAAACACTGCACAGCCACCTATTGAAGTCGAACTGTTTGATCACCAATCAACCGGATTGGGGCAGCGTTGAGATCGCATATTCTGGTAAGCAAATTGACCGTGAAGCTCTGCTACGCTATTTAGTTTCTTTCCGTGAGCACAATGAATTCCACGAACAATGTGTTGAGCGTATCTTCACTGACATCATGAAATACTGTGCACCTTCGAAGCTAACTGTGTTCGCACGTTACACACGTCGTGGTGGTCTGGATATCAACCCATACCGTTCAACAGAGCAAGATAGACCAAGCCACAATAAGCGTATGGCTCGCCAATAATCAGGCGAGAACCACCCACACTTATTTGAACCTACCAAATCTTTAAAGGGACATTGAAATGCGTTGGTTATACGTTGTTAGTCTATTTATTTTAAGCTTAAGCACATCGGTCAATGCGTCGGTTTATTCGTCGGCGCTACTCAATGAAGCCAATAATTTGGTTGAGATCGAGCCGAGCCAAGCAAAACAAATGGCCAACAGCTACCTAACGCTGCGTGTCCTTTCTGATCAACGCGAGAAAAGCCCTTCAGCTATTTCTCGCGAAGAGACAGACTCCTCGATTCGAACACCAAACAGCAGTATCGATGCGTATAAGATCTTAGCCAAAGCGGAATACAACCTTGGCAATATGCGTATTGCGATTCAGCACATCGACAAAGCCTCCGAGCTAGCGCAAACCTATAAGCTTGATTACCTAAAAATAGATCTTCAGATCCTAAAAGTTCGCTTACTTTGGCTGAGTGATAGAAAATCAGCCAAAGCAAAATCAGAGCTCAATAACATTGAAACAAATCTAGAGTCGGTGAATAAAACCTTACGCTTAACGGAAGGCATTACCTATCGCTTGATCATGTTGAAAGCCGACATCGCCTCTTACGACAACAAGATCGATGAAGCCGAAAAGTTCTATCAAGAAGCCAAAACCTATCTCGATCAACGTTACTCTGAAAAAGTCACCATCGACTACCATATCTCCGTCGGCGAGTTTTATCTGACTCACAAAGAGTACAACCACGCGTTATCCGAGTTGTTGTATGGCTACTGGAAATCAGTAGAGGGCAATCTAAGTTCACGTTTGGCCAAGGTCAACCGCCTACTTGCGCAGCTTTTCTTTGAGCGCCAAGTGTTGGATAAAGCGTTAGAACACCTATCTCAAGCCGCTGATTTCTATGACAACTTTGAAAACTCGCCTGTCTTAGCACAAGTGCTTAAGAAAATGGGGGATGTGTACTTCTATCAAGGGAAATATAACCTTGCCTTGGTACACTTCTTCAACGTTCTTGATCACGAAAGCACTGACCGAGATATCCACCAAGTCATTGATATCCGACTAAGTCTATCGGCGACCTACTTACGCCTTTATAACTACCCTCTAGCAGAACAGTACCTAACCCGTGCCCTTGAGCTGCTGGAATATACCGACATTCCAAAGCTGGAAGGCCGTGCTGCACTGTTATCTGCAGGGTTAGCGTATCACCTACAAGAAAGCGAAGACGTGATAAAGCATGCGACACGTGCACTTGAGATCTCACGCCAGATAGAGAACATGCGCCTTTCACAACGCTCGTACTACTTACTTTCTTTGGGTTATGAACAGGCAGGTCGTCCACAGCAAGCATTGGCAAACCTCAAGCAATACAACAGCCTTGTCTCTCTAGAGCAGCAAAAACTCAACCGTGTTGGCGAAGACGCGTTCCGTCAACAGAAAGAATTTGCCGAACAAACCCTGCACTACGCAGGCCAAGCGCAAGAGCTAGAGCAATACAAACTGGAGCATCGTAAGTTCCAAAAAATATCGTTCGCCCTATTCCTGTTCAGCATTGTCTTGTTCTTCTTTGTTCTGCGCCGTGGCTATCTCATTCAAACCTTAGCCAAAGAAGTGGACTCACTGCGCACCGACCTATTTACGCACTCACGTTCAAAGCTTCCGAACTTAAGAATGCTCAATGCGAAGCTCTCTAACTCGCTGGAACAAACCAGCCAGACCTTCGAACAGTGGCAACTTGGCGAATTGATTCATGAGCCACTCAACGACCGCTTACGCTTCGTGATGATTGATTTACCGTTCTTACGCAATATGTACACGCAGAACGGTTACAAAGCCGGTCTAGAACTGGAAGACGCTTTCGGTGAATTCCTAAAATCTAAGCTTGAAGGCCCAGCTCGTGTCTACCACTTCTCGGATGCGAACCTGCTTTATATCGAGCCAAACGCGGACCGTGATTTGTCGCCTGAGGACATGTTCAGAAAGATTCAGTCTTGGGTGAATGACTTCGAAACAGAGCGAAACATCAACCGAACGGTCCGTATGGGCATCGCTGACTACCCATTCTTGCCACGCGCTTACACCGCAATTAACGATCAAGAGCTGCTCGACGTATTGTTGATGTCGACCAATCTCGCCCGTGAGATCAGTCTCAAAGAGCGCAGTAGCCAATGGGTCTATCTAAAAGCTATCGATAATGCACCAGCAGCGAGCCTTGCAACTGGTAACATAAGAGAAGCGTGTAAACATGCGATTAATCAAGGGTTAATAAAAATACAATCCTCGTACCAGAATGAGGACAACATCAAAAAAATGCTAAAAGATGACTGATTTGCGAGCGGTTAAGAGCAGCAAGTCGTGACCTTATTTTTAGTTTTGTTATTATCGATGTAACGGAATTTCATCAAAATGATCGAGATCGGTCTACGCGGCGCTAATAAATACATCTATGGGCATTCTTGAAAAAGACATTCAGGCGCAACTCCACCAGCTGAAATCTCAGTTGGAGCAGGTCCGTTTGACGCAAAGAGACACCTCATTCAAGTTTATTAGAGAACAGAAAGTTCTAAAGCGCATCGTCACGTCTTTAAGTGATGCATGTGTTGGTAGTAACAGCCATTTAGATGAAAACCTCATTGCCCTTAGGGAAGAGCTAGAAAAGCAAAAAGACATTAGCTCAATGATCCCAAAACTGGCAGTATTAGAAAGGATGCTTAAGCAGAAAACGTTGGCTATGGATAAACAGAACGGGTATCTGGACGATAGCATTAAGCACAGTGGGGAAACGCTGCAGCGCATAACTGGCCTTCCAGCACAGCTCAAACGCGACCTACGAAACTTACTTAGCTTCTCCGAATGCAATGGCAGTCAGAAAGTCGACCACGCCATGAAACTTCTCGGTATTTATGAGCGTGCCATAAAGATTATGGCGAATAACTCACGCACCCATTTTGCTGACGCTGCGCACTCTCCGGAACAAGAGCTCCTTTCCGACCTATCAAACGAACTACAACATCTGATCACTGAACTCGACTTCGAGGGTGAATCGGGTGATCTGCTTACCGATATTCGAGCGAAGCTGCTGCTTGGTGTTTCCACACAAAACCTACTTGAGCTAACACTTCAGATCCTCAAACTGGTTATTGAAGGCACCAACCTAGAACGTAAGAAGTCTGAACAATTCATCGATCAGCTTAATTCTTCTTTAGCGTCCAGCATCAAAACGGCAGACCAAAATGCCGACCAGAGCCAGAGCTACTTTGAGCACCGACAAGGTCTAAACTCTGAGTTAAATGAACTAGTCACTAGAAGCCAAAGCTCGGTAGATAAAGCGAAAGATATTGATAGTTTAAAGCTGTCGATTAATCCGCTACTCAGTGAAATCGCCTCTCTTTCGGAAAGGCTGAACCACGCAGAGCAAAAAGAACAAGCTCTGATAGAGAGAATGAGTTACGGAAAGACTCAGTTAGATTCACTCTATGAAGTGACGCAAGATTACCGTAAGCGCTTGGAAGATCAGGCTCAGCGTATGCTGCTTGATCCTCTAACCAAGGTTTACAATCGCACTGCCTTTACTGATCGCTTAGAGCTTGAGTATCGCCGCTGGATCCGCGCGCAACACTCGCTACGCGTAGTACTGCTCGACATCGACAACTTCAAAGCAATTAACGATAGCTTTGGTTACACCGCGGGCGACAAAGCACTCAAGATCATCGCAAGAACTATTACCAAAGAAGCAGGCACCACCGATACTGTGGCACGTTTTTCAGGTGAAGAGTTTGTGTTATTGCTGCCAGAGCAAACCGATGAATATTGCCATCAGGTGATTCAGAACATTCAAACTCAAGTAAGCCGCCTGCCCTTTAAATTCCGTGACCAGCAAATCACGATCACTTTATGCGCGGCAAGTACTCAGTTTAAAGAGTCAGATACACCTGAAGAAGTGCTAGAGCGACTCAATAAGACTCTAAATAAAGCAAAACAACGCGGTACCAACCAACTTGTTTGGCACTAGGCCAGCCCTAGATTTAATTTATTTCATTTTTTCAAATACTTATCACATACCATTTCCCTCAATGTTTGCTAAGCTAATGATTAACATTCGCTTAACAAGCATTCATGGCAAGCAACGCTGTCGTATCCGTTTCGTCTGGTTAACTCTCTCCTACCTTTAACCAAACACTTTCAACGTTTGCTTCTCACTCTCGAGCCAGAGGGTCACTTCAACGTCCCCTGCTCTTTTCAACAAGGAGGCACTATGATCACTCATATCAGCCCTGCCGGTAGCATGGATTTACTCTCTCAACTTGAGGTTGAGCGTCTTAAGAAAACCGCGTCTAGTGATCTGTACCAACTGTATCGCAACTGTACGTTAGCGGTCCTGAACTCGGGTAGCCATACCGACAACTCCAAAGAGTTGCTCGACAAATATCTGTCGTTCGATGTCGAAGTCGTTCGCCGTGAGCGTGGTATTAAGCTCGAACTAAGCAACCCACCAGAGCATGCCTTTGTCGATGGTGAAATCATCAAGGGTATTCAAGAGCACCTATTTTCAGTGCTGCGTGACATTGTTTACGTCAACATGCATTTAGCCGATAACCAACGACTCAACCTGACTAATGCCACTCACATTACCAACCTTGTGTTTGGTATCTTGAGAAATGCAGGTGCGCTGACGCCGGGCATCGAGCCTAACCTGATTGTATGTTGGGGTGGTCACTCTATTAATGCCAGCGAGTACCAATACACTCGTGAAGTGGGTAATGAACTCGGCCTGCGTGAACTGAATATCTGTACCGGTTGTGGACCGGGTGCGATGGAAGGCCCAATGAAAGGGGCTGCCATTGGTCACGCGAAGCAGCGTTACACCGATCATCGTTATCTTGGGCTTACCGAGCCTTCGATCATTGCGGCTGAGCCACCAAACCCAATCGTCAACGAACTGGTGATCATGCCAGATATTGAGAAGCGTCTTGAGGCGTTTGTTCGTATGGCACATGGCATCATCATTTTCCCAGGCGGCCCCGGCACGGCCGAAGAGCTGCTGTACATCTTAGGGATCATGATGCACCCGAATAACGCCGAACAGCCAATGCCGATTGTGTTAACGGGCTCGAAAGAGAGTGAGGCTTACTTCCGCTCAATCGATAAGTTCATTGGGGAAACTCTAGGGCCTGATGCTCAGAAACATTACGAGATCGTGATTGATGACCCAGCACGCGCTGCGAAAATCATGAAGCAAGCGATGCCAGATGTGCGTTCTCACCGTAAAGAGACCGGTGATGCCTACAGCTACAACTGGTCACTGCATATTGAGCCTGAGTTCCAACTGCCATTCGACCCAACACACGAATCTATGGCGGCGCTTGATCTTCATATGGACCAAAAAACAGAAAGCCTAGCCGCTAATTTACGTAAAGCGTTCTCAGGCATTGTGGCTGGTAACGTCAAAGCAGAGGGTATTCTGGAGATCGAGAAGCACGGCCCATTCCTAATTGATGGCGACAAAGAGCTAATGACCAAGATGGACCAACTGCTGAATGACTTTGTTGAGCAACATCGAATGAAGTTACCGGGAGGGACCGACTACGTGCCTTGCTATAAAATCGCCTCACGTGATTAAGGCGTTTACGTTACCAACGTTTCAACTCACCAAGTGATACGTTACTATAAGGGGCTAGCAGCCCCTTTTTTATTGCCTATTTAGTGGAAACTTATGTCTATCCATCTTGTTATTATCGATGCCTTAAACCTCATCCGACGCGTGCACTCTGTTCAGCCGGATCCAACCGATATAGCAAGAACCATTACCACCACAATTCGCACTCTCAATAAGATTCTGAATGAATCAAAGCCCACCCACATCATCGCGGTATTTGATCACCATTTACAAGACCGTGGCTGGCGCGCAGATGTGCTTCCTGCTTATAAGCAGAATCGTAAACCGATGCCAGAACCATTGATGAAAGGCCTTGATGCTATTCAACAAGCTTGGTGGGAGTTAGGCATTGATTCACTGCTGTCTGATGGCGATGAAGCGGATGATCTCGTCGCAACACTGGCAAAGAAAGTGGCTGACCACGGAGAAACCGTCACCATCGTCTCGACGGATAAGGGCTACTGCCAACTGTTGTCACCAACGCTTCAGATCCGAGATTACTTCCAGCACCGCTGGTTAGATAAACCCTTTATCGAAGCTGAGTTTGGCGTTAAACCTGAACAACTGGCGGATTACTGGGGATTAACGGGCGTAAGCTCAAGCCAAGTACCGGGCATCCCAGGTATCGGGCCAAAAGCAGCCAAAGAGATATTGACCACTTACCCAGATATCGAAGCGGCCTATCAAGCAGAAGATCTGCCGAAAAAATATCGTAAGAAGTTCGACGAACACATCGAATCCGCTCGTGTATGTAAGCAAGTATCGGCACTCAAAACCGATATTGATTTAGGGTTCAACCTGCAAGATATTCGTTACGAAGCAAACGCTTAAGTCGCTGTGACTCGATAATATTGATACAAAAAATGCCCCTTAAAGGAGCATTTTTTATCACTGACACACTAACGTAAATATTAGTGCGGTGAGATGTTTGAAAGCGCCTGAATGTGGACCGTGATCTCTTCGCGATCGTGGTAAAGGTGCTTAGCCTGCATCTTGAACTTCACTTTGTTCTCAATCAGGAACACTTTTAGGTTCTCGATATCTTGCAGTACTTCATCGTAACGGCCTTTCATAGGCAGTTTAAGGTTGAATAGTGCTTCTTTCGCCCAGCCTTTGATGATCCACTCACCCATAAGGTGTGCAACGCGCGCTGGCTTCTCAACCATGTCACAGATAATCCAAGTTACGTTCTTACGGTCTGGTTCAAACTTAAAGCCATCCACCATGTGGTGCTTAATTTGACCCGTTTCCATTAGGCTGTCTGCCATCATGCCGTTATCAACACAGTGAACGAACATCGAACGCTTAACCAATTGGTAAGTCCAACCACCTGGACATGCACCTAAATCAACACCCCACATACCTGGAGCCAAACGCTCGTCCCACTCATCACGAGGGATGAATACGTGGAATGCTTCTTCTAGCTTCAATGTAGAACGGCTTGGCGCATCTGATGGGAACTTCAGACGAGGGATACCCATAAAGAACTGGGAGTTGTTCGTTGGGTAAGAGTAACCAACAAAACAGTGGCCCGGAGCGATAAAGCATAAATGAAGCACAGGCTTCTTAGCGTTATCTTTCGCTGTCATCAGGCCTTTACCACGCATCGCTTGACGCATCGGCACGGTAAATTTACGGCAGAACTTCAAAAGCTCTTTTGCTTCGTTAGTATCTGGCGTTTCAATACGGATATCACCACAACGAGGGAAACCTTCTTTCTCAGAAAGCGCCTCAAGAATTGGAGAAATACGGTCATCGGTTGGCAGGTCTTTGATTTCAACCGCTACCGCGATCATTTGACGAGCAAAGATCAACGATTGGAAGTCGATCTCTTTTACCAGTTTATCGGCTTCGCCTGCTTGATAACATTCAAACAATACAAAGCCTGTATTGTTCTTTAAGCGAGGAAAACCAAACACTTCCAGTTGTGTTGCCTTGTCTTGAATTTCGCCAGCACATTCTTTTTCAAAACCAGAGCGACAATAAAGTAGTACGTGTTTCACTGAGTTACCTCTTTTATATTCAAAGCAGCGAAGGAGAAGACTCCCCAACCAATGATAAATAGTAGACCACCAAACGGTGTTATAGGGCCAAACCATTTTATTCCTGTCAGTGCTAAGCCATAAAGGCTGCCACTAAAACAAAGGATGCCGATGATAAAGCAAATTGCCGCAATGAAAAAATATTTTTGTGATTTAGCACCAAGTTTCATCTGTAGCAGAGCACCACACGCCAATATTGCTAGTGTATGGATAAACTGGTACTGAACGCCTGTCTCAAACACGCCTAGCAGATACTCTGGCAAGACAGCTTTTAACCCGTGAGCGGCGAAGGCACCTAGCATTACGGCTATTGCGCCAGAGATACCTGCAAACGTGAGTAAATACTTACTTCTCATTAAGCACCTCTTTGATAAACGCCGATAGTTTCTCAACGGTTAACGCTATGTTCTGCTGTTCGGTGTAGCCAGAGCTCTTACGAGGCTTAAAGCTGTGATCGCCATCAGGAATAAACTCAACACGAATCGAATCCGACAGGTCGAAATCAGCAAACTCTTCTCGCTTACCAAAGGTATCACGTTCACCCTGCAGAATAAGACACGGCTTTGCTAACTCAGCCAAGTGCTCACCTTTGTATTTCTCGGGTTTGCCTGGCGGATGGAAAGGAAAGCCTAAACAGGCCATTGCGGCCACCTTATCAAGTTCAGACAAATGGCTCGCCATACGTCCTCCCATCGACTTACCACCAATCACAAGCTTATCGGCATCAACCTGCTCAATAACCTCTTGGTAGGCTTCAAGTAGCTTAGGCGCTCTGTCAGGTGGACGACGCTTACCATCTTCAGCACGTTTAATCATGTAAGGGAAGTTGAAACGAATCACTCGTATCCCTTTAAAGGCTAACCCTTTGGCTACCGACTGCATGAACTCATGCTCCATGCCTGCGCCAGCACCATGGGCAAAGATAAAGGTGATGGGATTGTCTTCACCATCAATGATGACGTTATTCATCGAGTAAGTCCTCTTGTTCACTTTGCGCTTTCGCTAGCATCCAGTCGCGGAAGGTAGCAATACGACCCATGTCGGCTTGTTTCTCATGACAAACCACATAGAAGGCGTTCTTACTCACCAACACTTCATCAAAAGGCGCAATCAAACGACCCGCTTCGATTTCAGGCTGCGCCAACACGTTGTTACCCAGAGCAATGCCCTGGCCGTGAGCCGCTGCCTGCAGCACCATGGTTGAGTGACTGAAGATAGGGCCGTGATTAACGTTTACCCCATCGATGCCATTTTGCTTAGCGAACTGTTTCCAATCCTTTCGAGAAGTATCATGCAATAGCGTATGACATGCTAAATCACTGAGAGATTCTAATGGTTTTACTCCTAGCAGCACGGAAGGTGAGCAAAGAGGGATCAAGTATTCTTGGTAAAGCTTATCGGCTCTAAGCCCCGACCAATTACCTCGGCCATAATAGATAGCGACGTCTACATCATCGGTTAGCGAGCCTTCATCCATATCAACGGCTTTGATTCTTACATCAATATCAGGCTCTTGCTGATTAAAGTCAGCGAGCCTTGGTACCAACCATTGAATAGCAAAACTCGGCGGTAAACTGATGGTCAATGCGCCCTTCTCACTTCGCTCCAGCACTTTGTCTGTCGCTTCTGCTAGTGATGTGAAAATATCTTTGATATCTAAGAAGTAGCTTTGACCTTCTTCAGTTAGCAGCAAAGAGCGGTTTCTTCGGCGAAACAGCTTCAAAGATAAGAATTCTTCAAGCGCTTTGATCTGATGACTGACTGCCGCTTGAGTAACAAACAACTCTTCTGCAGCACGCGTAAAACTCAAGTGTCGAGCTGCAGCTTCAAACACTCTTAGCGAGTTTAATGGGGGTAATCGACGAGACATAGTTACTCTCTAAATAAGCATTAGTTTTTTTTATCTGAAACATTATAATTTGTCCATTGCCTAGCAGCCAGAGAAATTCTATATTTCATCCCGCAGCAGCTAGCCTGAACGGCTTGATTCTCTCTAGAATCAATTGGCTTAGCTCCTGCGATGTTGTGTTTGCAAACTCGTTCTTTTCGAGTTGGGTAGAGTTCTACCAAATGTTTTGTTGCAGTTTATACTGAAACGAGGCATGTACTTCCTGTATTTATTTTGACCTGTCTGTCAAATTTGTTTACACCGCCTTATGGGCGGTGTTTTTTTATGTGCAAAGAAATGTAACAACAAGTTTATCAATAGCTGTGCTAATTAATCTTTATTATTTTTCATCGCCAATCACAGAATCAGACACCCACTCAAATAATCAACTGAACACATACAAATAGCACCATTGAGTTGCACTAAAAAGTAACAGAATACTTCAAGATACTCACACTTCTTCGGTACTTATAAACCCGTTTAGAACACACTCTTTCTATCAATCAAAAATTTCAAAGCTGAGCATGACGATAGCACGCCCAAACTCACGCCTCTGTCTGACTACTGTAAATCATTCACAATAGAAAATAAAAAAGCCGCTTACTTTTCAGTAAACGGCTTTGCAAAATGATTAACGCTTGGTCAACACACCACTATGGGCGGTAAACCTTAACGTTATGGAAGCCCTGCTCTTGTAGGTAAAGTGCCTGTAGACGGCTCATTACACCACGGTCACAGTACAGCAAGTACTCTTTCGCTTGGTCTAGGTCGCCAAACTGAGTCGAAAGCTTGAAGAATGGGATGTGTTTAATTTCAACACCCTCGATCTCTAATGGGCTTTCGTCTTCTTCTTCTGGGCTACGGATATCAAGAACGATAGCGTGCTCAGCAACAGCTTGAACTTGTTCAACTTCAGGCGCTTGCTCTTGGCTCTCTTTCTCGATGTCACGGATATCCATAACACGAGCGTTCTCGATCACTTGATCCAGCACTTCAAAGTTAAACTTAGCTTCTTCTGCTTCCAGTTTACCTTTCTTCGCTTTCACTGTTGGTTTCTTAGAGATAACACCACAGTACTCAGGCATTACTTTAGCGAAGTCTTCAGTACCGATGATACGAGAAAGGTCAATGATGTCTTCTTTATCCCAGTTGATAAGCGGACGAAGAATCAAAGTATCTGTCACGTTGTCGATGTGGCGAAGGTTAGTTAGCGTTTGGCTAGAAACCTGACCAAGTGCTTCACCCGTTACTAGAGCTTCAATACCGAAGCGCTCTGCAACCATACCACCAGCACGCATGAACATACGCTTAAGAACAACGCCCATTTGGCCGTCTTCTACGTTCTCAAGAATTTCAGCAACCACTGGTTCAAAGTCTACAGAAATGAACTTCACCTTTGCAGATGAGCCGTATTTATTCCATAGGTAGTGAGCCACTTGCTTAACGCCAATCTCGTGCGCTGGGCCACCAAGGTTAAAGAAACAGTAGTGAACCTTAGAGCCACGTTTGATGTGCAGGTAGCTTGAAACACCAGAATCAAAGCCGCCAGAGATCAAGCTTAGTAGATCTTCTTGGGTACCAAGAGGGAAACCACCTAGGCCTTTGTGACGAGCTAGAACTTGGTTTAACTTATCGTTAGCCACTTCAACTTTAACGGTTACCTCAGGGTTCTTAAGTCGAACTTTAGCTGACTCAACTGCTTGGTTTAGGCCGCCGCCTACGTAGCGTTCAAGTTCAATAGAGGTAAAGTCATGCTTACCACGACGCTTAGCACGTACAGAGAAAGTCTTGCCTTCAATGTCAGCACGGCTGCGTTCTAGTACTTGCTCGTAAATATCGTGCAAGTCTTTGAATTCAGACTGTTGAACTTCAAGAGAGTGGTGAATACCTGGAGTGTGAGTCAGAGCCTCTAACACTTCTGCGTAGTACTGGTCACTCTCAGACGTCACTTCAATATGATCGCGACGGTTGAATACCGCAACACTTTCACAGCGACGTTGAATAACGTTACGAATGTTGCACTCTAGAATCCTTGTGAAGCGCTTACGCACCGATTCACTTTTTACAAAAATTTCCGGATGGGGCTTAACAATAAATTTCATAGTACTTTCACAACATTAATGTTCAAAATTTTGAAAACGCTCATCGCCAAGTAAATTAGAGAATTTACACAGCACTTGAAGCAAGAATAGATCATATCTAAATCTAAGGGCGCGAATTATACATGAGAAAGTGAAGCAAGGAAAAGAGTGCTTGCTGTAACACCATCATTAAACCGCTTGTTATTAACAGTAGCAGGTTTCGAAACGACATAAATGCCGCAGAGAGAACCATTGAAGACCAGCAAACAAAAAGCCCAACCTCATTATAAGGTTGGGCTTTCGATGCTATCTGCATGTTACCGTGTGTACACGTATCGGCTATTCATTAATAACAGGCACTTCGTCACTGTAAAGCGGCTCGCCCTGCATGATGCTGATTTCAACGCGGCGGTTGAGGCTACGTTGCCATTCAGTATCGTTCGGCTCGACTGGCTCGGTATCCGCCATGCCGCGTACTCTCAAGCGTTGATGAGAGAAACCACGCACCTTTTCCATCTCTTGAGCAACAGACACTGCTCGCTGTGATGACAAGTCCCAATTAGAGCGATAAAGCTCGGAATCAAGACGTTGATTATCGGTGTGCCCTGAGATTCGAACGATACCCGGAACATCTTTCACCAACTCAGCAACCTGTCTCACCAAAGGTCGGAACTTAGGCTGTAGGAAAGCAGAACCCGATGGGAATGCACCCTTCTCACGAATTCGAATCACAATCTGCTGGCCAAGGTTTTCAACTTCAATCGCGCCTTGGTCTATCTCTCGCTCCAACGCCTTCTTGATGCTTTCCATCAAGGTTTCCATCTCTTGCGATTGAGCTTCGGCTTGCTGTTGCTGTTGGTCTGACTCAGAGTTTTGATTGTCGTGAGTCGATACCTCTGGCGACTTGCCTCCGGTCATCTTGCCTTGGTCACGCATGGTACCGCCAGCGCGCTCAGATTCACCTTCATGAAATTCCAGCGTCTGCTGAGTGATATCTATCGTTTGCTGCATGATCACATCAATTGGCGTTGGCTCTGGGCGACCAGGGCGAAACTCTTGTGCAATGATGCTGGTCCCTTTCGGGATGTCTTTGACTTCTAGGCGGTTCTGCACACCAAATGCGAACTTCATCGAGCCAGCGATCTGCTTAAACTTCAGTACATCCATCTCAGAGAATGAGAGTAGAAGTACGAAGAAACACATCAGCAGTGACATCAAGTCAGCAAATGTCCCCATCCATTGAGGCAACCCCGGAGGAGGACATTTACATGGATTTTCTTCATCCATCTTCAACTCCTCTTACGCAGGTTCACCATCAATCGTACGCTTACCTTCGTTTAGGTAGCTCTTCAGGTAACCATCGATTACTCGTGGGTTCTGACCATCTTGAATCGCGAGTACGCCATCCATAACCAAACGACGGTTGAGTGTCTCTTGGTCACGACGCAGCGCAAGCTTGTCGGCAATTGGGAAGAACACCATGTTCGAAAGAATCGCACCATATAGGGTGGTTAAAAGTGCCACCGCCATCGCAGGGCCGATCGCTTTTGGATCATCCATGTTAGAAAGCATGGCAACCAAGCCAACCAAGGTACCAATCATACCCATCGCGGGTGCAACATCACCAAATGCAGAGAACACCTTCGCGCCCTGCTCATGACGCTCTGTGGTTAATGCGATGTCTTTTTGCAGTGCAGCACGAACTACATCTCCATCATGGCCATCCACCAAAAGATCGATGCCCTTTTGCATGAAACTGTTGTTAATTTCCATCTCTTCCAGTGCTAAAAAACCACCTTTACGAGCCGCATCAGCCATCTCTACAACTTTCGCAATAAGATCTTCAGGCTCATCCGCTTTAAACATAAAAGCTTTGCCTGCGATTTTAGTCGCACCAAAGAACTGTCCCATGGTGAACTTCATTAGAACAACAAAGGTTGAGCCCCCAACTACGATCAAAATGGATGTCGTGTCATAGAACATCCCGAGGCTTCCACCTAGGATCATTGCCATAATTACAAAGGCAAATCCACCAATCAAACCTATTAGGGTTGCTAAATCCACTGAGCACTCCTCATGCTTTTTTGTAGCTCTATGTCGACGATAATCTTTGTATCGGCAAGACTATAAGATCTTTTAGTAAATTCTTGGCCTAAGTATCACACTTTTGCTTTTTGTATCACAACTATTACCCGCTTCCCCGTTCTCGAGCAGTCATAAACTCGATAAAGGTGAGGTTATTAGATGAAAGTGGCTTCAAGCCTCTTAAAAACGAACTTTCTAGCAAAATTTATTGGTTACATTTGACCATCTCAACGCCCTAAGGTAACGTTCGTTCATCTTTCCAAACGCAGATTTATTATGGCTACTAAGAAACCTGAAAATATGAGCTTTGAAGCGACAATCGAAGAGCTTGATGGCTTGGTTGATCAACTAGAAAATGGTGATCTAGCTTTAGATGATGCGCTGAAAAAGTTCGAACGAGGCATCTCCCTCGCTCGTGCCGGTCAAAGCAAACTAAACGACGCTGAACAGCGTGTTAGCATCCTACTGCAAAATGATGAAAACGCAGAACTTAGTGACTTTAACCCACAACCAGAATAACGAATTGTATGAGATCCCCTATGATTGAGACTTTATTGTCTTATCAAGCACGTAATAACGAGCAACTGAACCTTTGGCTTGATCGCCTACCACACCAAGAGCAGAACCTGATCAACGCG
This sequence comes from Vibrio sp. 10N.261.51.C6, assembly GCF_041471785.1. NCBI lineage: Bacteria > Pseudomonadati > Pseudomonadota > Gammaproteobacteria > Vibrionales > Vibrionaceae > Vibrio > Vibrio sp. 10N.261.51.C6. The sequence continues at coordinate 27,650 of NZ_JBFRPB010000042.1, forward strand.
ATGCGTTATGGGTTACTTTTAGGCGGTAAACGCGCACGTCCATTTCTTGTCTACATTACAGGGGAAATGCTCGGCTGCACCGCTGAAGAACTCGACACTCCAGCATCTGCAATCGAATGTATTCATGCCTATTCTCTGATTCACGACGACCTTCCAGCAATGGACGACGATGAACTGCGTCGTGGCCATCAGACTTGTCACATCAAATACGATGAAGCAACGGCAATTTTAACGGGCGATGCACTACAAACTCTCGCGTTTACTATACTTGCGGAAGGTACATTAAGTGCTGACGGTGAAAGCAATCGCGTTCGAATGATTCAACGCCTAGCCGAAGCCTCTGGTGCACAAGGTATGTGCATTGGACAAGCACTTGATATTGAAGCTGAAAACCGCTCTGTCACGCTAGAAGAGTTAGAAGAAGTTCACCGCAATAAAACGGGCGCGCTAATGAAATGTGCGATTCGTTTAGGTGCTCTGGCTGCTGGTGAAAAAGCGTTTGAAGTGATGCCTCAATTAGACAAGTACGCCGACGCCATTGGATTAGCATTCCAGGTTCAAGATGATATTTTAGATATCACTGGCGATACTGAAACTTTGGGTAAGCCACAGGGTTCTGACCAAGAATTGAACAAAAGCACCTACCCTTCTTTGCTAGGTTTAGAGGGCGCTCAAGAAAAAGCGCAAACTCTGCTACAGGAAGCGCTTCAAGCTTTGGCTGCAATCCCATACAATACCCAGTCACTCGAAGAGTTCGCCCGATACGTCATCGAGCGCAAGAACTAAGACAATAAGCGCGCATTACCTATGACTCTTGATATATCAAAGTACCCAACTCTTGCTTTGGCTGATAAGCCAGAGGATTTGCGTCTACTTCCAAAAGAGACGCTTACACAGCTTTGTGATGAATTACGTACCTATCTTCTTAACTCGGTGAGCCAGTCAAGTGGTCACTTAGCGTCAGGCTTAGGTACAGTAGAGCTAACCGTTGCTCTGCACTATGTGTACAACACGCCTTTTGACCAATTGGTTTGGGATGTTGGCCACCAAGCATACCCACATAAGATTCTTACTGGCCGTCGTGACCGCTTATCGACTATCCGTCAAAAAGATGGACTGCACCCATTCCCATGGCGTCAAGAGAGCGAATACGACACTCTATCTGTTGGTCACTCTTCAACATCGATCAGCGCCGGACTTGGTATGGCGATCAGTGCGAAGAAAGAAGGTAAGAACCGTAAAGTCGTGAGTGTGATTGGTGATGGCGCGATTACCGCAGGTATGGCCTTCGAAGCCATGAACCACGCGGGCGATATTCACAATGACATGCTGGTTATCCTTAACGATAACGAGATGTCGATCTCTGAAAACGTCGGTGCTCTAAACAACCACCTCGCTCAAGTTCTTTCTGGCAGTCTTTACACGTCAATTCGTGAGGGTGGCAAGAAAGTGCTATCAGGCGTTCCGCCAATTAAAGAGCTCGTTCGTCGTACAGAAGAACATTTAAAAGGCATGGTTGTCCCTGGCACCATGTTTGAAGAGTTAGGCTTTAACTACATTGGTCCAATTGATGGTCACGATGTCAATGAGCTGATTAAAACGCTGAAGAACATGAGAGATCTAAAAGGTCCTCAGTTCCTGCATATCATGACGAAGAAAGGTAAAGGCTACGAGCCAGCTGAGAAAGATCCAATTGGCTACCATGGCGTACCTAAATTCGATCCTGCACACTCAAGTCTGCCTAAGAGCACCAGCTCTAAACCAACTTTCTCTAAGATTTTTGGCGACTTCCTGTGTGATATGGCCGCGCAAGATCCTAAGCTGATGGCGATCACGCCTGCAATGCGTGAAGGCTCTGGCATGGTACGTTTCTCTAAAGAATATCCAGAACAATACTTCGACGTTGCTATTGCTGAGCAGCACGCTGTGACGCTAGCAACCGGTATGGCGATTGCGGGTGATAAACCGATTGTGGCTATCTACTCGACTTTCCTACAACGTGGCTACGATCAACTGATCCACGATGTGGCAATCATGGATCTACCGGTTATGTTCGCTATTGACCGTGCAGGTCTTGTCGGTGCTGATGGTCAAACACACCAAGGTGCGTTCGACTTAAGCTTTATGCGTTGTATTCCAAACATGGTGATCATGGCGCCAAGCGACGAAAACGAATGTCGCCAAATGCTTTACACTGGCCACCAGCATACAGGTCCAAGTGCCGTTCGTTACCCTCGCGGTAATGGTATGGGTACTGAGATACAAAATAAATTTACCGCGCTTGAGATTGGTAAAGGTCGTATCGTTCGCGAAAGCGAAAAAACAAAAGATGGCTCGAAAGTCGCTATCTTAAGCTTTGGTACTTTCCTTGAGAGTGCACTTCAGGCCGCTGACGTCATCGATGCGACAGTTGCAGATATGCGCTTTGTGAAACCACTCGATGAAGCTCTGATCAAACAACTTGCTGCTGACCACGATGTACTGGTAACTATCGAAGAGAATGCGATTGTAGGTGGTGCGGGCGCAGGTGTGATTGAGTTCTTGATGCAAGAGAAACTGCTGATGCCAGTATTGAACCTTGGCCTACCAGACAAGTTCATTGCTCAAGGTACGCAAGGCGAACTGCATGAAGAGCTTGGTTTGGACGCGAAAGGCATTGAGAAGTCTATCACTGACTATCTTGCCAAGTAGCTTTAATACGTAAGCTCGTAAGCTCCGCAAACAAAAAAGGTTGGCCCTAGGGTCAACCTTTTTAGTATCTGCTAATTAGTTTGGTGTATCGCCAACTAAACCTTAGCCCTTCAGTTAACTCACACTAACCAACCTGCGAAATGTGCCACGGCATACAACGAAATAGCCGCCATAATACCCGCTACAATATCGTCAATCATGATACCCAAGCCGCCGTGAATTCGCGCATCTAGCCAACCAATCGGCCAAGGTTTTACCATGTCAAAGAAGCGGAAAAGCACAAAACCAGTCAGAAGCCATTTCCAGTCATCGGCAGGGATATTCAGCATAGGCACTAAGCTCATGGTGATCCAAAAGCCCGCAAACTCATCCCAAACGATAGAACCGTGGTCATGCACGCCCATATCATCAGACGTTACTTGGCAGATCTTAATACCAATAATGCAGCTTACCACCACCACGGCAACGTAAGCAGGAAACGGTAGCTGAACCAACAATAGGTACAACGGAATTGACGCAAGCGTGCCCATTGTGCCGGGAATAATAGGCGATAAGCCACTGCCAAAACCCGTTGCTAAGAAATGCCAAGGATTTTTAAGAGAAATAAGAGAAAGTGGGTTTGTCATCAATTAACCTTAAAGTGATCGTAACCAGTTAAGTTCCAGCTTAGTGGTTCACCATTATTGTGTAATTCAAAATATTCTACAGGTCTTATCTGGCCAATGCAGGTGACTTTTGTACCAGTGTGTGACAAAGCACTTTCCAGTGACCCTTTATTCTCTTCTGGTACAGTAAAGCACAGTTCGTACTCTTCACCACTCGTTAGCGCATACTGCTGAGCTGAAGTGATATCAGGAGCGAACTGACGTAACTCTGCAGAGATAGGCAGCGTGCTTACATCAATACTCGCGCCAACTTGAGAACGCTTAAGGATATGTTTTAAATCAGCAATAACGCCATCAGAGATATCAATCGCAGATGAAGCAAGGTTCACTAGAGCCTGACCCGCTAACACTCGTGGGGCGCTCACATAATGTCTCTCTTCAAGCTCAGCAGCATAGGGCTTCGCTCTGTTCTGCTCAGGGTTAAGTAACACTTCTAAGCCAGCTTTGCTGTCACCTAGATTACCTGTTACGTAAATCCAGTCGCCCACTTTCGCGCCATCTCTGCGCAGCGCTCGTCCTTCAGGAACAAAGCCCTGTACCGTCAGTGTCAGGCTTAGTGGACCTTTGGTTGTGTCGCCACCAATTAACTGAATACCAAAGTAGTCTGCGAGTTTAAAAAAGGAGTCACAGAAGGGAGCAAGCCATGCTTCATCGATTTCAGGCATGGTTAAAGCAAAAGAGACCCACGCCGGCGTTGCGCCCATTGCAGCAAGGTCACTGATATTGGAAGCCAACGCTTTGTGTGCCACCCAAGCCGGATTCGCCTCAGCTAAGAAATGGGTACCAGCCACTAAGGTGTCCGTGCTGATCGCTATCTCAACATTGCCCGGCGCTTTGACCAAAGCACAATCATCGCCAGCAGCTAGAAGAACGTCTTTACGTTGTGGTTGTCGATTTACAAAATATTTTTCAATCAGGTTAAATTCGCCAGACATCACATGCCCTATCTTTAGTCTCATAAAAATCGCCGTAATCATGGATATTACAGAAATTTAGTTACAAAAAAGGCCAGCATAAAAGCTGACCTTTAGATTCAATATACGAACGTCTTATTTCTTACGAACGTGCGGTGCAGCTTTATCAAGCACACCGTTAACAAACTTATGGCTGTCTTCTGCTGCAAATACTTTTGCAAGCTCGATAGCTTCGTTGATAACCACTTTGTATGGTACATCTTCGCGACGAGTCATCTCGTACATAGCTAAACGTAGAAGCGCTAGTTCCATCAGATCCAGATCTTGCATAGGGCGAGATACGAATGGACGAAGCTTGCTATCAAGTTCCATGTGGCTAAGAGCAACACCAGTTAGTAGGTCGCGGAAGTATGCAACGTCTGTTTCTGGCATAGCAAGAGCAGGCTCTGCAGCATGATGCTCTTCTTCATCATACTTACCACCAGATAAGAACTGTTCTTCAACGGTAGCAATATTTTCTTTAGTAATTTGCCAAGAATAAATTGCTTGTAGAGCAAATTGACGTGCGTTACGACGTGCGGCTGGTTTCACACTGGCCCCCATTAGGAATCGATTTCAGAAAGAACGTTGATCATCTCAAGTGCGCTAAGTGCTGCTTCTGCACCCTTATTACCAGCCTTGGTTCCTGCGCGTTCAATAGCTTGATCGATCGTATCAACAGTAAGAACACCAAACGCTACTGGAAGAGAATATTCCAGAGACACTTGTGCCAAACCTTTATTACATTCACTACAAACATAGTCAAAGTGAGGTGTACCGCCACGAATTACTGTACCAAGAGATACAATCGCATCGAACTTACCTGTTTTTGCAACGCGCTGCGCTACAAGTGGAAGTTCTACTGCACCAGGGCAACGAACAACAGTGATGTTGTCTTCGCTTACTTGTCCATGACGCTTTAAAGTATCGATTGCACCAGAAAGTAAACTTTCGTTAATAAAACTGTTGAAACGAGCAATAACGATAGCAATTTTTGCATTTGGCGCTGGGAAGCCACCCTCGATCACTTTCATAAGCCTTCCTTTAACTATTTTCATCAAGTGAGAATCGCCGGATTCTAGCACAAAACTGTGAGCAATATCTAATGGTAATTTAGAAGAACAGACACCGGCAATGTAAAGATGATAATGCAGCGCTGATCCCAAGCATATAGGAACAGCGAGTAACCAAGTTTGTGTGTTGAACACGTTTTGAGTCGGACTTGGCTACTTTGCTCTTTTGGCAAGATTTATCACCAAAAGAGCCACTGAAATCATCGGTAAATTATGTTGCTACAAACGGAGAAACGTCTGCTTGCTAACGCATGGTTTATTCGCAAACGTACTCAACAACGTTAAGGCCAAAACCACCCAATGCGTGGTAACGCTTAGTGCTTGAAGAAAGCAGACGCATATCGTGCACACCTAGATCTTGAAGAATCTGAGAACCGACACCAACACGACGCGAGGTACCCTGCTTCTTCGCCATAGTTGGCTGCTCGTTCTTGTCTTGCGCTTCGAATGTCTTCACTTTGTGAATCAAAGAATCAGACGACTCTTCGTTGCCAAGAATAACCAACACACCGCCTTCGTCGCCAATACGCTTCATCGCTTTATCTAGCGACCAGCTGCGTTCAGTACCACGGTCTGAATGAAGCAGATCGGTGAACGTGTCATGCAGGTGAACACGTACCAAAGGAGCACCTTCAGATAGGTCGCCTTTTTGCATCGCGTAGTGGATCTGGTTATCAATTGTATCGCGGTAAGTCACCAGCTCGAAATCACCAAACTCTGTTGGTAAATGGCATTGTGCTACACGCTCAATCGTTGTTTCTGTGTTGTTGCGGTATTCAATCAAGTCAGCAATCGTGCCTAGCTTGATGTCGTGTTTTTCAGCAAACACTTCAAGGTCAGGGCGACGAGCCATAGTACCGTCGTCGTTAAGGATCTCAACGATAACCGATGCTGGCTCGCAGCCTGCAAGACGTGCTAAATCACAACCTGCTTCTGTGTGTCCTGCGCGAGTCAGAACACCGCCATCTTGCGCTGTCAGTGGGAAAATATGACCAGGTTGAACAAGATCAGCCGCTTTCGCATCTTTCGCCACTGCCGCTTGAACCGTCACTGCACGGTCTGATGCAGAGATACCCGTTGTTACGCCCTCTGCCGCTTCAATCGAAACAGTAAAGTTAGTGGTGTACTGTGCGTTGTTATCTTGAACCATAGGCGCTAGACCCATGCGGTTTGAACGCTCTTTGGTTAGCGTCAGACAAATTAAACCACGGCCGTACATCGCCATGAAGTTAATCGCTTCTGGCGTCACATGTTCTGCTGCCATGATCAGATCGCCTTCATTTTCGCGATCTTCATCATCCATCAGGATAACCATTTTTCCTAGGCGAATGTCTTCAATAATTTCTTGAGGAGTACTAATTGGCATTGTTCTATATCCTTTGAAATGGTTCTGCTTCCTAGAACCGACACTATTTAAACCTGATGATATTGCTTCGCTTTACAAAGTCTCGCTTAACACACTTTGTATCAACGGTTAGGCAAAACCATTCTGCTGTAAGAATTCCATCGTTAATCGAGATTCAGGCTCAGATTCTTGTTGCTGACCTTGCAGTAAACGCTCCATGTAACGTGCTAATACATCAACTTCTAGATTCACTTTACGACCGACATTGAATTGGTCGATGGTGGTTTCTGAAGAAGTATGAGGAACGATAGTCAGCTTGAATGCGTTCTTACGTAAATCGTTCACAGTCAGGCTAATGCCATCAACTGTTACTGAGCCTTTTTGAGCCACGTATTTTGAGATTTCTGCTGGCATTTCTACCCAGAATTCAATCGCACGGCCAACTTGGTTACGTTCAACAATCTCACCCACGCCATCAACGTGACCAGACACTATATGTCCACCGAAACGCGTGGTTGGTAACATTGCTTTCTCAAGGTTAACTTTATCGCCCGCTTGGTAATCGACAAAACCCGTTTTTTTCAGGGTCTCAAGCGAAAGATCTGCACTGTAGCTGTAGTCGTTATATTCAACAACTGTCAAACACACACCATTGGTAGCGATACTGTCGCCTAACTTAACGTCAGCCATATCAAGCTTACCAACATTAACCGTTACGGTGATGTCTTCTCCGCGGGGAGTGATTGCACTCAATGTACCTACGGCTTCTACAATTCCTGTAAACATTTTAAAACTCTTTTTGTTGTCAACGACACGTATGTAGTTGGAGTAACTATTTCCACTGTGGTTTCGTTACTATCTGTTTCGAAATACGGGTTTCGCAACGATGCGAATATCCACACCAACCTGTCGAACATCTTTAATTTCTAGGTCAATAACGTCAGACATTGAAGTGAGCCCTAATGCACCCATCAAACCTCGTCCGTCACTGCCCATAAGTTTAGGTGCTAAATAAAGGATTAGCTCATCCACCAGCTGCTCTTCAATCAAGCTTTTTGCCAATGTTGCGCCCGCTTCGACCCAAATATGGTCGATATGATTGGCAGGTAATTGACGCATCAGATCGTGCAAATCGAGCTGACCTGCATCTGTGGTTGCGACTTCAATATCAGCAGATGCTTCGGCAACTCTCAACACCGATGTTGGAGTCTGGAATAACTTGAGTTCAGGACGCAGTTGGTTTTGACGATCAAGAATCACGCGAATCGGCTGACGCAGCTCGTCTTCAGCGTAATGACCTTTGATACTGCTTGGCAACTCTGCCCAACGAACATTCAACGACGCGTTGTCTTCAATCACCGTCTGGCTAGTTGACAACACAGCGCCTGATTTTGCTCGGTAGTTCTGAACATCACGACGTGCTTCTGGCGATGTGATCCACTGGCTTTGGCCATTTTCCAATGCCGTTTGCCCATCAAGGCTAGCGGCCATCTTTAACTGAACGAATGGCATGCCAGTTTGCATACGCTTGATAAATGCAGGGTTCAAGTCGAGAGCGTCTTGCTCTAGCAAACCGATTTCAACCTCAATACCCGCATCGCGTAGCATTTTGATACCACGACCTGCGACTTTTGGGTTTGGGTCCTGCATGGCACAAATCACTTTGGCTACTTGAGCCTTAATCAAACCTTCAGCACAAGGCGGCGTTCGACCGTAATGAGAACAAGGCTCTAGCGTGACATAAGCCGTCGCACCTTTTGCTTTGTCGCCTGCCATTCGCATGGCATGTACTTCAGCATGAGGTTCGCCAGCTTTGGCATGAAAACCTTCACCAACGATCTGACCGTCGGTTTGTACAATGACACAACCCACATTAGGGTTTGGCGCAGTAGTGTAAATGCCGCGTTTTGCTAACTGAATAGCACGCGACATCATTTGAAAATCTAGGGGAGTAAAGTTTGACATGATTGAGGAGTTAATCCTCTAATTTAGCGATTTCTTCGCCAAACTCTCGGATGTCTTCAAAGCTGCGGTAAACAGAGGCAAAACGAATGTACGCCACTTTATCCAATTCTTTCAATTGGCCCATCACAAGATTACCAATCATCTCGCTTGGTACTTCACGCTCACCAGTTGCACGGAGTTGTGACTTAATCGTACTGATCGCAAGTTCAATCGCGTCAGCACTCACTGGGCGTTTTTCTAGGGCGCGCTGTACACCACCCACCATTTTATCTTCATTAAATGGTTCGCGGTTTCCATTCGACTTTATGACTTTAGGCATCACAAGTTCTGCCGATTCGAACGTAGTAAAACGTTCACTACATGCAAGGCATTGACGGCGACGACGAACCTGATGGCCATCGGCTACCAGTCTTGAATCGATTACTTTAGTGTCGTTCTCTGAACAAAAAGGACAATGCATATCACCTCCAAATAATTGAATATCAGTGTAACGGAATTGCCAAACGTTAGGAAAGAAAAAGGGCCAATTAAGGCCCTTTTGTGTGGTGATTCATTGATTATTGCTACTCGACCGCCATTTCAAAAATGAGCTGAGGAGTAAAATTAACGACCAGCGTTAACCGCGGACTAAATAGTTCGCTTTACCTACCCATTTGTAGCTTGTCAGCTCTTCTAAGCCCATTGGGCCGCGAGCATGCAATTTCTGAGTAGACACGGCAACTTCAGCACCTAAACCAAACTGTGCTCCATCAGTGAAACGTGTTGATGCATTCACATAAACCGCTGCAGAACCAACAGAGTTAATGAAACGCTCTGAGCTCTCTAAGCTATTGGTCATGATCGCATCTGAATGACTCGCGTTGTGTACACGCATGTGGTCAATCGCTTCTGCCACATCCGCTACCACTTTCACGCCTAGCGTGTAGCTTAGCCATTCAGTGTCAAAGTCGCCTTCAACCGCATCACGTTGGTCTTCAAAACCCGCTAGCAGCGATTTTGCACTGGTATCAGCAACTAAGGTTACCTTGCCGGCTAAACGCTGTTTCAGCTTAGTTAGGAAAGCTTCAGCAACCGCTTCATGCACTAGCAGTGTATCTAACGAGTTACACGCCGATGGACGTTGAACTTTTGAGTTTTCGACCACATCGACAGATTTCTCAAGATCAGCGCTTTCATCAACGAAGATATGGCTGATACCAAAGCCGCCGATGATTACTGGGATGGTGCTGTTCTCTTTACACATCTTGTGCAGACCAGCGCCGCCACGAGGAATGATCATATCCACGTAGTCGTCCAGTTTAAGCAGTTGAGAAACGAGTTCACGATCAGGCTTCTCGATGTACTGAACAGAAGCGGCTGGAAGCTCCGCTTTCTCTAATGCAGACTGGATAACCTTAACCAGTTCCATGTTCGAGAAAAACGTCTCTTTACCACCACGTAGAATGCTTGCGTTACCTGTCTTCAGACACAGAGCTGCAATATCGATGGTTACGTTCGGACGCGCTTCATAGATAACACCCACCACACCAAGTGGCACGCGGCGACGAGACAGCGACATACCGTTTTCTAGTACTTTGCTGTCAATTTCGCTGCCAACTGGGTCATTCAGGCTAATCACGTTACGAACATCGTTAGCGATACCGGTTAAGCGCTCTTCGTTAAGAAGTAGACGATCAAGCAGTGCGTCAGTTAAACCCGCTTCGCGACCTAATTCGATGTCTTTCGCGTTCGCTTCTAAAATCGTTGTTGCGTTTGCTTCTAGCTCATCAGCGATAATCGCCAATGCTTTATTCTTTTGCGCCGTAGATGCGGTCGCTAGGTGGAAAGCAGCGTCTTTTGCTGCGATACCCATGTTAGTTAAATCCACGTTTAACTCTCCCTAAATTCTGTCTGTCTTTGGATGCAAAAAGGTGATTCACCTTATCATCACGAGCTACTCTTGGATTACAACTAGGTCGTCACGGTGAATGACTTCTGACCCATAATCGTATCCAAGGATGTCGCCAATATCTTTACTGTGCTTACCTGCAATTTTTGCTAGGTCTTGGCTTGAATAACTGGCGATACCACGCGCAATTACTTTGCCTTTGCTGTCTGTGACTTGGGTAACTTCACCACGAGAGAATTCGCCTTTAACTCGAACAACCCCTTTCGCCAACAAGCTGCTGCCTTTGGTGTTGACTGCGTTTACTGCGCCGTCGTCAACCACGATGTCACCTGCTGAAGCAGGGCCCGCTAAAATCCAGCGTTTACGGTTTTCAAGCGCTTCCGCTAAAGGCAAGAAACGTGTGCCTTGTGGGTTATCACTCAGTGAATCAAACACCACATTTTCAGCACTGCCCGCAGCAATAATCACTTCGATGCCTGCGCGACGAGCAATGTCAGCCGCCTGCAGTTTTGTCGCCATGCCGCCAGTACCCAACGTAGTACCGCTGCCACCTGCGATCTTACGCAGCGTGTCATCAATGGTTTTCACTTCTTTGATGAGCTCAGCATTTGGATCTTTACGAGGGTCAGCCGTAAACAGGCCTTTTTGGTCTGTTAGTAGCAAAAGCTTATCAGCACCGCACAAAATACCCACTAAGGCCGACAAGTTATCATTGTCGCCCACTTTAATTTCGTTGGTTGCTACTGCGTCGTTTTCGTTTACTACCGGAATAATATCGTGCTCAACCAGTGCGTTGATCGTGTCACGTGCATTAAGAAAACGCTCGCGATCATCGAGATCAGCACGAGTCAGTAGCATCTGGCCAATCTTAAGGCCATAGATAGCAAACAAAGACTCCCAAACTTGAATCAACTGACTTTGCCCAACTGCCGCAAGCAACTGTTTGCTCGCCATTGAGTTGGGAAGTGCGGGGTAACCAAGGTGCTCACGTCCTGCTGCAATTGCACCAGACGAAACCATAACCACAGAGTGGCCTTGTTTTTTTAATTCAGCACATTGACGAACCAGCTCAACCATATGAGCGCGGTCTAATGCCAATGTTCCACCAGTTAAGACACTGGTACCCAGTTTAACAACGACAGTTTTACGCTGTGTTGTTGTCCCGCTTTGATGATTTGTTGTCATGAAGTTTTTTATGGATAAAACAAATAAGAGGTGATGTTTTAGCAATCAAAAGGGGAATTCACAAGCAGAAAAGGTGCGAAATCGCACCTTTTTGCTTTATATAGAAGAGTAACCTTTAAAATTAGACGAATTCGACAGACTCTTCGTCTAATTGGATACTGATTTCAAACTTACTTTGAAGTTCATCAACCAATTTCTTGTGGAAGGCTTCTTGAGTTCGAGAGACCTCAGCGACCGCCTTTTTAGGTAACGGCAAAGAATCCCAGTTACCATCGATGTTGTACTTGCCGATATTGTACTTCGCCGAATATCCCTTTTCCGACTTATCCAATTCCAGCCACCAGCCCCAGAACTCGCGTTCTTCTGGTGATTTTTTATCGTTCACACATACAGACAAGCAATCAAAGATATAGTGGCCTTCTTCTGATTGCGGTTCCCTTAAGTAAGGCCCGATCGCCTTTAAAACATTCAACAAGCGGTAATGCGTAGGTTGTTGTGTCACTTCTGACATATTGAATCTCCATTTTCAATGTTAAGAATGACGTTACTCAGACTGTTATACGTAGAAACTACGCATTTGGATTTTATAAATGACCTCTGAGTATCAGGTACTTAGTTTGTACATTTTTCATGCTTAACTAATTTAGGAGAAATGTCATCTAAATAATTCATCCTCAAGCCACTTTATCGCCAATTCGAGGGATTGCTCATAACCTTGTGTAATTGACTTAGCTTTGATTTTCTTCGCTTTTCCGTAATCACTGTAAATAGCAACCAGTTGATTATCCATTGGCGGTGAAACCGGGTCGCCTTCCAGAGCCAATGCCAAGATAGGAACACTGGTTTTACTGTTTGACAGCAAACCTTGTACCTTGAGTGACCACGCCATCAACTGCCCAGAAAGGCTATTGATATCGACCGCCCCTTTACCAAGGCGCGAAGCCAACACATCTAGATGCATTTTAGGCATCTGCTTAAGTTTATCTGCATGAACAAAGATATCGTGAATTGGCGCGCCTAAAGAAATACACGCTTTAATCTTATGTTGCTCGAGGAAAGATAATCTCACCATCGCATTGCCACCGAAGCGGAAACCAAACAAGCCGACTTTGTGGTGATCGACCCATGGGATGTTAGGCAATTCATTCAGCACTGCTTGGTGAAGACAAGATGAGTCTTCTGTTAACGGCCAATGTGCACTGTGCCCTATTGATGGCATGTCTACCGTTAACATAGCAATGTTCTTAGGTGCTAAATAATCCCTAAACAGGCGCCACATATCGGTTTGCAAGCTATCTAGACCCGCGCTGACAATCACAACCGGTTGTGGTTTATCTGTCTTGGTTAGATGCAAGTTCGCTTTGATCTTCTTGTTTTGGTATGGAATATCAATCTGCTTGACGATCAACTTAGTGTGCTTGATCGCTTCAGAATACGCTGCGTTGGCCAACACTTGAGCCTGAGCTGCCAAGTTGTCGTTCTTGAGGTGTGGGTAACCCGCAATACTGAAGCACAACGATGCGGAAAATAGCTCTTCAGCCATCTCTTCACCATTCTTCTCATTAGAACGATTTTGATGCTGCATACCCAGCTTGGTCCATTCGTATGCCCAGTTACCACTTCGGTAACCCATGACCGTATCAAGCCACTCATCGGTTGTACGAGAGTTATCTGATGACGCGATGCGAGCCAATACCGCTTCCTGCTCTATTGGATTAACGCCTTGCCATACCCACTGAAGACGTCTTAGGTTTCGATACCATGATGAGTTTTGCTGTTCACGTTTCTCATCCAATAGCGCTTCAGAGCTTGGCATGTATTGTGTCAACATTGAGGTCTCTTTCGCTTGCTTGTGCTTTACAAACAAAGTTTCCGAAAGGTTCGAGCTCGTTTCTTCTGGTTCAGACATTGGGATACTTAATAAGAAATGGTTGTCACTAATAATATAAAAAAAAATGACCCTATAAAGGGTCATTTCTCAAAAAACTAAGTTTACGCTTATTTTGACTTGCGATTTACTGGCTCTACGTAGCTTAGGCTAGTATCCCAAGGTTGCTCAATCCATGTGTCTTGAGCGATATCAACAATGTACTCGTCTAGCAAATCAGCGCCAGATGGTTTTGCACATACAGCGATCAGTTTCGCTTTAGGGTACATTTCGCGAAGCTTACGTGCAGTGTCACCACTATCAACCAAGTCTTCAACGATTAGGAAGCCTTCGCCGTCACCTTCAGGTGCTTTAACTACTGTCATATCACGTTGGTGATCGTGGTCGTAGCTAGAAATACAAATCGTATCTACGTGACGAATACCTAGCTCACGAGCCAAGATTGCACCAGGAACCAAACCACCACGGCTTACTGCCCAGATGCCTTTCCACTGCTCTGCTGGCATTTGCTTTTCAGCAAGTTGACGGCAGTAAGTCTGCATGTTGTCCCAAGTGATAACGAATTTGTTGCTCATAGTATAAAACCTAATAATTTTGTCATGTTATTAGAGGCTATTTCAAACATAGCCTCTTCAGCGATTAAGCAGAAATCTAGACGATTAAGCGAAAATGTATTTAAGAATAAAGATAGCCGACATTACCCACACAGCAGGTGAAACGTCGCGACCTTTACCACTTAGCAGCTTAATTGCAGCGTAAGCGATGAAACCTAGTGAGATACCCTCAGCGATAGAGTACGTCAGCGGCATAAGCAGACATGTTACCACGACTGGTGCGGCTTCCGTAAGATCACGCCAATCAATGCCAACTAGGCCAGACATCATCAGAATTGCTACATAGAAAAGTGCACCTGATGTTGCGTAAGCCGGAATCATACCTGCAAGTGGCGAGAAGAAAAGAGCCAGTAGGAATAAGATACCAACAACAACAGCAGTTAGACCGGTACGACCGCCTTCAGCAACACCCGCAACACTCTCAACATAAGAAGTTGTGTTTGATGTACCTAGCAATGCACCAATAGATGTTGCTGTAGAGTCAGCAAGCAGTGCTTTGTTCAAGCGCGGTAGTTTGCCGTCTTCTTTGATTAGGTTTGCTTTCGTTGCAACACCAACCAGAGTACCCGCTGTATCGAACAAATCGACGAACAAGAACGCGAATACCACTGAAATCATACCGATTTCAAATACAGCAGAGAAATCAAGCTGCATGAATGTAGGAGCAAGGCTTGGTGGTGTAGACATGATGCCGCCGTATTGAACGTCACCAATAACAATGCCAAGAGCTGTGATAGCTAGAATCGCAATCATTACTGCCCCTTTCACGCCACGGTGAACAAGAGCAATCGTTAGGAAGAAACCAAGTGAGCCTAGGATAGGAGCAATCGCGGTAATGTCGCCCAGTGAGACTTTAGTTGCTGGGTTAGAAACAACGATGCCTGCATTGCTAAGCGCAATAAACGCTAGGAAAAGACCGATACCTGCAGAGATACCAACACGCAGAGACATAGGGATCGAGTTGATAATCCATTCACGGATCTTAAAGATGCTTAAGAAGATGAAGATTACGCCTGATACGAAAACCGCTGCCAGAGCAACTTGCCACGTATAACCCATACCCATTACAACAGCGTAGGTAAAGAATGCGTTCAAACCCATGCCTGGAGCTTGAGCAATTGGGTAGTTAGCAACAAAGCCCATGATGAAACAGCCAATAGCAGCCGCTAAACAGGTTGCTACAAATACAGCGCCATGGTCCATACCAGCATCAGCTAGAATCATTGGGTTTACAAAAATGATGTAAGCCATTGTTAGGAAGGTTGTTAGACCTGCGATGATTTCAGTGCGCACATTGGTGCCATTTTCACTGAGTTTGAATAGCTTTTCGAACATTATCGAATCCTATAAGGGTAAAAAGTAAACGGTTGCGTAATCGATTGGCTGTGGATTATAAAGTTATCAAATAACAAATTCCAGATAGAATTAAGGCTCTAATCGATATTTATCAGAATGCCGTATGAAACAAAGCGATTAAAAATGAAGATATCACCGATAAATAACCATTAAAAACAAACAATTAACAACAATAGACTCACTAAAACTAGTTGGTTGTTTTTTCTACCATCGGTTATTTTCATTGATAATCTAGCCAGTAAATTCTGAATTCAAACTCACAATAGTTATGTATTTTTCAACAGGATCAGTAATAAGGCGCAAATTGATATTTCGGCGTTTAAAAAACAACCACGCAGAACAGCAAGGAAAGTGACAAGCGAAAGCGGTTTGGAAAAGTAGCAGGCAAAAAAAACGCCACTCAAAACTGAGTGGCGGTAGAATCTGTCAACCAAAAGGGCTGTAAAAGAATTCCAATATATAGGGGTGAACAAAACTGTTCGAGTTACATGCTTACGGTATTAGTAACCAAAGCTTGTAGGGTATGCAAAGTTGCTAGTGTAAACAGAGCTGTTAATCCAGAACATTGCAGATGGTAAACCTTTCATAACTATCACCTTAATAAATCAATAAAAAACGAATTTGATTTCTCGGTTCCTTGGAGGCGATAAAACGGACTCATCCTTTGAGCATTTACTCTTCATCTCAGAAGTTGGTTATTAATATACCCTAAAGAAAAAAGATTACAAGTATTTTTTGCTATACGTCACATTTTTGGCCATTTGCGGTTATTTTGCAAACTTATTTTGTAATAAAATTACAAAATAGAATTAAACAAACGTTTGCCTGCTCCATTTATAAGCATCAAGGCGCTTAGCTGTGATCAGATGGACAAGATCGCTTTCAAAATTTGAGCTATTTGAGGTTTAGAACCGCTACTCGTCAAAACGCTCAAGTGGTATGCTGTTGCCATCAAAACAGACCCATATTTTAGATTTTTGTTCTAGGTTTTCCCCCATGCAAAACCTAAATATATGGTTATTAAATAAAAAAGGAGTCATCCGTGTCTGAATTCCATTCTGAGATCAGTAAATTATCCCCTACCCCTATCTGGCAGTTCTTCGATAAGATTTGCTCAATCCCACACCCTTCTAAGCATGAAGAAGAGCTTGCTCAATACATTATTGCTTGGGCAACAGAGCAAGGCCTAGATGTACGTCGTGACCCAACGGGTAACGTATTCATCAAAAAGCCAGCAACGGCGGGTATGGAAAACAAAAAAGGTGTAGTGCTACAAGCTCACATCGATATGGTTCCACAAAAGAACGAAGACACAGTTCATGACTTTGCTAAAGATCCAATTCAACCATACATTGATGGTGAGTGGGTTACAGCTAAAGGCACAACGCTTGGCGCTGATAACGGCATGGGCATGGCTTCTTGCCTAGCGGTTCTTGCTTCAAACGAAATCCAGCACGGCCCTATCGAAGTTCTACTAACAGTAGATGAAGAAGCAGGCATGACTGGTGCTTTCGGTCTTGAAGCGGGTTGGTTAGAAGGCGATATCCTTCTTAACACCGATTCAGAGCAAGAAGGCGAAGTGTACATGGGTTGTGCTGGCGGTATCGACGGCGCAATGACATTTGAAATTGCTCGTAATGCGATTCCAGCTGACTTCGTAACACGTAAGCTAACGCTAAAAGGCCTAAAAGGCGGTCACTCTGGTTGTGACATCCACACAGGTCGTGCAAACGCAAACAAACTGCTTGCTCGCTTCCTAGCGGGTCACGCAAAAGAGCTAGACCTTCGCATCGTCGAATTCAAAGGTGGTAGCCTTCGTAACGCGATCCCTCGTGAAGGTTTCGTAACGGTTGCTGTTCCTGCGGCAAACCAAGAAAAACTGGCTTCACTATACAACTACTACACTGAGCTGCTTTCAACAGAGCTAGGTAAAGTAGAAGACAGCATCGTGACTTTCAATGAAGAAGCTTCTGTAGAAATGGGCGCACTTGCGTCAGCAGACCAAGCTCGCTTTATCGCGGCACTTAACGCATGTCCAAACGGCGTGATTCGTATGAGTGACGAGATTGAAGGTGTTGTGGAAACGTCTCTAAACGTAGGTGTTATCACAACAGAAGAGAACTCAATCACAGTACTTTGCCTGATCCGCTCTCTTATCGATTCAGGTCGTAGCCAAGTAGAAAGCATGCTTCACTCTGTTGCTGAACTAGCAGGCGCTAACATCGCGTTCTCTGGTGCTTACCCAGGTTGGAAACCAGACGCAGATTCAGAAATCATGCATATCTTCCGTGACATGTACGAAGGTATCTACGGTCACAAGCCAAACATCATGGTTATCCATGCTGGTCTTGAGTGTGGTCTATTCAAAGAACCTTACCCGAACATGGATATGGTTTCTTTCGGCCCAACCATCAAGTTTCCGCACTCTCCTGATGAGAAAGTGAAGATCGACACCGTTGAGCTATTCTGGAACCAAATGGTTGCATTGCTTGAAGCGATCCCAGAAAAAGCTTAATTCGATAAGCTATGTTTGTTCAGTAAATGGTGTTTTACAGTAAACACCGTTTATCTGAGACAAAATAAAACAGGTACTCAATGAGTACCTGTTTTTGTATCTAATCTTTGTAGCTACTACTTGTGACTAAATAAACAATTAAGCGCGTGAAGCCGCGTAGCTTTCTAGCTCATCAATTGAAGTTTGTGCCACAACTTCGCCATCGATGAAGTACGTCACCATCTCGCCATCACGAACACCGATTAACGTCGCACGCTCACCAGACTGGTAAGTAATGTCCATTTGGATCGTGTTTTCATCAATCTGCTGCATTTGACCTTTTTCGATCACATCTGCACTCGTGATAGGACCCACTGGCGCTTCCGTTAGAGACGGATCAAGTTGGTGGTTGATGTCTAGGTAAGTATCAGTCTTAGTATCAAAGATGTGCGGAGCACCTGTTAGTGGGTTGCTACCAGTCCAGAACTCTAGTGAGTTGAATACTATGTAATCGGCAGCAACTGTTAGACCGTATGCAGGTGCAAGTAGCATGTTCAAACCACCACGAGCGTAACGGTTATCAACAGCCTTGATGTTGAACTTCATTAGGTAACCCGTTACTGCGTTGCTACCAACACAGCCAGATAAAGCAACAGATACCACCGCTAGTGCTACAACTTTTGAAATTGTTTTTTTCATTTTGATCTCAATATTTGAATTTGGCCGCCAAAAAATGGCGGTGGATAATACCAACGAACTGAATGACAAATATCAGCTCTAAGTTAATGTATTGTCATAAAATTCAAAATTTTAAACACCCTTCAATTAGCCAGATAAAAAACTGAAACCAATTCAGAAGCCCCTTCATAAAAAACTTTTGTCGTCACCGTAAAGCGATTGATTCGTACTAAAAATCAACGATTGCTACATTCCGTGTTAACGAATTATCACCATGTTGAGAACAACCTAAATGGCAAGACTAAAACCTAATCAACCATTCGAATTACTTGGTTATACTGTTCAGCCAGGACAGCGAATGGAGATTGAACTGCAAGCGGCTCAGCTTTACACGCATTCTCCACTTTCGATCCCGATTGAAATTATTCACGGTCGCCAAGCAGGCCCAACACTGATGGTAAATGCGGCTATCCACGGCGATGAGCTAAACGGTGTTGAGATTGCACGACAACTGACCAATGCGATTGATCCAAAGAAACTGAAAGGGACATTAATTGTTGTGCCTATCGTTAACGTATTTGGCTTTATCCATAAATCTCGTTACCTACCAGACCGTCGTGACCTAAACCGTTGCTTCCCTGGCAGTGAGAAAGGATCGTTAACATCACGTATCGCTTACACCTTCTTTGAGAACGTGGCAAAGCACTGTGATTACATTCTGGATCTACACACGGGCGCGATTCACCGTACCAATCTGCCACAGATTCGTGCAAACCTATCGAACCCTGAGACACTGCGCATCGCAAAAGCGTTCGCAACACCCGTGATTATTGATTCTCCACTGCGCGACGGTTCACTGCGTAGCGAAGCGGAAAAACTGGGTATTCCTGTATTAACTTACGAAGGTGGTGAAGCGCTGCGTTTTGATCACCTCGCGATTCGTGCGGGTTACCTTGGCGTGCATCAAGTGATGAAAGAAATCGGCATGCTGCGCCCTAACCGTAAGAAGTTACCAGAGCCAGTATTGAGTAAATCCACCAGCTGGATCCGCGCTGAATCAGACGGTATTTTGCGTAACATGGTAAGACTTGGCGAACAGGTTGAAGCAGGACAAACCCTTGCTTACATCAGCTCTCCATTGGGTCACCAAGAAGGCCAAGTGATCACAACCAAAGGCGGTATCGTGATTGGTCAGCAAACTCTGCCTTTGGTCAACGAAGGTGATGCTGTGTTCCACATCGCTTACTTCAAGCAAGACGATGAAGAAGTAGGACAATCAGTAGAAAGCTACATTGAAGAAGTGGCAGAAGACGATTGGCTAACTGCACTGAATAACTGATCAGACAATGCTTAACAGTTTAAGAGCTCGACGTTAAAAGCGAGAAGCCAAACCGAGCTCTTAAACACAATAAAACAGAACTCCACAAACTAAAAAGCCCCAAAACACTTTTAACTCGAAAGAAAAAAGTTGTATCGGGGCTTTTTTTTCACAAATCCCTTATCTTAAAATTAAGTGATCTATAAATTAGTCATGCACTGAATTATTCAGCGTCTTGTTGCTCTTCTGCACGAGCTTTAGCGCGCGCTTCACGTGCTTGCTCAGCTTTAAGCTCTTTAGTGTGACGTAGTTCGTCACGCTCTTTACGTTGCTCTGATTTACGCTCGTTACGTTCAGCTTGGTTAGCGATGAAAGATGCTAGCTCTTTCTCTGCCCACTCTTGTGCTAGAGCTTCAGTTTCGAAACCAGACTCACGCTTAGATACTGTAGTGCTGCGAGACGTTACTTGACGAGTAATCTCTGCACACCAACCGTTGCGTTTTTCTGTAAGGCGGATATCAAATTTTTTGTTCTTAGACATGTTCTATTTTTTCCTAAGGGAGATCATTAAGGGATCGGTCAACTTTGATAACTCCATCTAAGTGAGCATCTTTTAACACCATCCCTTGGTAAGCGCGGTATTAGAGCACAAATCAATGAATATTGCTGCAAATATTTGCAGCGGATCACACTCCAATGCTGCAAATCGTTTGCGCCTAATTTCAATCGGTTCATAACTCTCGGTTCACCATCAACTTCTATCCTATTTTATCGATAACAATGAAATGAACTATGATCAAACAGAGATAAATGAAAGAGATACCTGCTTGCTCAGGTTTATAGACTCTACTGTCTCACCTACTCCGCTCATAATTAAAATAGCTAAGGAGTTGCTATGGATAGCTTCATCAAAAATTTACCCAAAGTTGAGCTGCACTTACATATAGAAGGCACATTAGAGCCAGAGCTGATGTTCCAACTCGCCAAGCGTAATAACCTGTCGATTCCCTTTGAGACCCCAGACCAAGTTCGAGACGCGTACCAGTTCCACAATCTTCAATCCTTTCTCGATATCTATTACCAAGGTGCAAACGTACTGATTCATGAACAAGATTTCTACGACCTGACGTGGGCTTATCTGTTGAAGTGTCAGCAAGATAATGTGGTTCATACTGAGATCTTCTTCGACCCTCAGACTCACACTGAACGCGGCATTGACTTTGAAGTCATCGTTGGCGGGATTACTCGAGCTTTGAATCAAGTGGAGCAAGAGCTTGGTATCAGCAGCCAACTGATCATGTGCTTTCTGCGTCATCTCGATGAAGACAGCGCTTTTGAAACACTCAAACAAGCCCTTCCTTATAAAGATAAGATCATTGCCGTTGGGTTAGATTCATCAGAACAGGGCAATCCACCAGAGAAGTTTAAACATGTATTCCAAGAAGCGATCAACCAAGGCTTTCTGACTGTCGCGCACGCCGGAGAAGAAGGCCCAGCACAAAATATTAGCGACGCACTGAGCTTGCTAGGCATTACCCGAATTGATCATGGCGTTCGCTGTGTAGAAGATGAAGAGTTGATGGAACAGCTAATAGCAAAACGTACACCACTGACCGTCTGCCCGCTGTCGAATACCAAGCTCAAGGTGTTTGAGACCATGCAAGAGCACAACATCGTCGAGTTGCTGAGAAAAGGGCTGTGCGTCACCATCAATTCCGATGATCCGGCTTACTTCGGCGGCTATATGAATGATAACTTCCTCGCCGTCGCCAATGCTCACCCAGTGACCAAAAACGAATTGGCGCAGTTCAGTATTAATGCCATCGAAGCCAGTTTTATCTCGCCTCACGCCAAGGAAGATCTCATCACACAGGTACGCCAATACCTTGCTGCGAGTACTTAATGAGTTATCAAGATCAAAAAGGGAAGCTCTGAGCTTCCCTATCTATATCAATAGATAACTAATTGGCTTAGCCCGGGTGACCATCCACTCTTGGCGTTAACAGCATCATCCCAAATTTCCAGATAAATAGACCGAACGCTAACGTCCATAAACCCGCGCTGATATTGACCATCTCAAATAAATACGCCGGGAAGAATGTCACACCTAAACTACGAACGAGTGCCGCGATAAATATAGCCGAGAACGCCAAAGCCATACTTGGCCCTTTATAGATAGCACGGCCAGTATGTCCCATTGTCACGCGCGTGATCATCGCCAGAATTAACCCACTCAAACCGCCAATCGCAAACAGGTGCAGCATGTTATGGCTCGCGAACGGGTTATCTAGCAAACCGCGTAACAGCAAGCTGAGAGGGATACATAGGTAAGCCGCATGCAGCGACCACACCAAGGGTTCTGATAGTGTTGTCCAAGGCTTCCAGCGGATAAAGCGCACCAACTGTGTCACACCTGCAAATACCATCAACTCATTGCCGACTTGAGCAAAGGCCAATGGGAAGAAGCTCAACACAAATAAGCCAACCAAAGGTAGATTGGCTAACCATTCCAACCAAACCAAGGGCTGCGCTTTTTCGAAATCAAAACGACGCGCTGTAAAGAATGGGAGCACTCGCCCACCCATCACTGATAACAGCAAGGTAAACCACCACAACATAGCCTGCCAAACTGCAGACGATGGGAATGGAGGCATCCCCTTAATGGTCGCGTAACTAGCAAAGTTCGCCACGATAGCCAATATAAACAGTGGCACAAAGAATAGATTCTTCCAGCCTTTCGACTTCACGACTCGGAAACCAATTTCGTAGGCGGCGAAGATTAAGAACAGCGCCTCAACCGACGAGATCAGCCATAACGGAGCGGGTGTCCAAAACAGAATACGAGGTGCGAGCCACAAACCGACTAGCGCAGCTAATCGATAATGCTTGGTGCCATTGACACCCGTCCACGTTTGTACTGCCGTTAACACAAAACCGACCACTATCGCCATTGAGAAACCAAACAGCATCTCATGCACGTGCCACCACAGTGCGGGAACTTTTAAAATCTCAGGCTGACCGTTTTGGAACATGATGACCCAAGCGACAATCGCGATTACTGCATAGAGACTGCCTAAAAAGAAGAAAGGTCGAAAGCCTAAACGCAGGTAGGCTGGAATCGCGTCTTCTACACTTTTATCTGTGATATTTAACAAACTCGCTCCTAATTCTCAGATAAGCGGCCAAGGTATTACCTAAACCAAATTTTGTGTGCATCAAATCCGATGCAATATGCAGATCACATTGCATGAAACGCGCCAATTAGATAAAACCAGTAAAAACAGCGACTCACGAGATTCAATAGCCAATAAATAAGTCAAAAAAACACAACCAAAAGAGTCATAAAGACACATGCATGTATAAATAGAAACTTACTGACTTTTGGTATCTCGCCACATATAGTAAGACTAGACTTAAATGGAACAACTCAGACAAGGAATGCGATGTATATTTTTGGTTATGGCAGTTTAATCAACTCATCTTCACGTCAGCTTACCGGTCAGACAGGGCAAGCGATCCCTGCGATTGTTCATGGCTTGATTCGCCATTGGAGCAAGATCGATGACAGCTATGTCTTATCCCCTTTGATCGTCAATCTCGGTGAGGGACAAGTGAATGGAGTTTTACTTGAGGTGGATGATATTGCGCTGACTGAGTTTGATCGCCGTGAGCGTGGTTATCACCGAATCGAATTAAAGGCCTCTCAGATAGAAAGCCAAAATGAGTTTAAACAGGATCAATCGATCTGGGTTTACATCAAAGACGAGATTCAAGCACCTTGCGAAAACAGCCCTATTGTTCAAACCTATGTCGATACGGTATTAGCAGGATGTTTAGAAGTGTCTGAAAGCTTTGCGGCGCACTTTGTTCAACACACACAAGGTTGGCATCACCCATTAGAAAATGATCGCCACCAGCCTAAATACGGCAATCTTGCTGGGGTTTCAGATCACCACCACAGTGTGATTGATGGCTTGATACTGACTGTTCGCAGCTAGTTGATTTAGGTTGGTGAACACATTGACTCACCAACCTAAAGCGATCTTAAACGACACGAATACCTGCAGGCATCGCACGTTCCGGGGTCAGCAATACACTTTCAGATTCATCTTCCGTTTCGGCACATAACAACATGCACTCAGAAGTGTGGCCTCTCATCTTCGCCTTCGCTAGATTACACAAAACAACAACCTGCTTACCCATCAACTCTTCTTCGGTGTAGTAAGGCACTAGGCTGGTCACCGTTTGTAGCGTCTTCTCACCGATATCCACTTGCACGATGTAAAGCTTGTCTGCGTTTTCATGACGCACAACCTCAATGATCTTACCGACACGCATTTCTAACTTAGCAAAGTCACCATAAGAGACAGTATCCATTTCTCACTTCCTATATTGATTTATTTTTACTCATTAAATTATTTACTAAAATTAAGTAAAATGTAAATGTTTACACTAGCATTAAGCCTAATAATTACAAGCGGTAAAGATCTCATTACTGGAAGTAAAATGAGAGTTTCGTTGCCTTGCACTCATTGTCGGTGTTAAATAGATGCAGCAATGTATAGAGGTTAAAAATGGCAACAATTAAAGATGTCGCAAGGGAAGCTGGTGTTTCTGTTGCAACCGTATCTCGAGTCGTAAATAAGTCTCCGAAGGCAAGTGCGAACTCAATTGAATCCGTCACCAAAGCGATGTCTAAACTCGGCTATCGCCCGAATGCCAATGCTCGCGCGCTGGTAAGCCAGAGCACCAATACCGTCGGTGTGTTGGTTGGTGATATCTCCGATCCTTTTTTTGGCACGCTGGTTAAGGCTGTCGATAATGTCGCTCGTGAGAACGGAAAACATATCCTTGTCGGTAATGGCTCGCACGATCGTGAAGAAGAGAGACAAGCGATTGAATTGCTGATTAACAGCCGTTGTGACGCCCTGGTGATCCACTCTAAAGGCCTCACCGACGAAGAACTGATTGCCTATGCAAAAGAGGTCAAAGGCTTAGTACTGATCAACCGTTATATTGCTGAGATTGCCAACCACTGTATTTTCTTAGACAACAAAAAAGGTGCGTATCTTGCGACGGAATATCTGATCCGCCATGGCCATAAGAACATTGCCTGTATCGCCTCATCGCATAGCATTGAAGATGCCGATGAGCGTATCCAAGGTTACTTAGCGGCACTCTCAGATTACAAAATAGCGCTCTCTGACAGCTATATTGAATACTCAGCGCCGACCAGTGACGGTGGCGAATACGCCATGACTAACCTTCTGACTAAGTCACTGCCAATCACTGGCATTGTGGCGTACAACGATTACATGGCAGCTGGTGCTTTGTCTGTCCTTGATGAAAACGGTATTCAAGCGCCAGACAAAATGTCGATCATCGGTTTCGATGATGGTTTGATTGCCCGCTATGTTCATCCAAAGCTCACCACTATTCGCTACCCGATTCAGATGATGGCAGAGAAAGCGACACGACTCGCGTTGCACTTAGCCAAAGGTGAAAACACCTCAACTGAACCAATGATGTTCTCTCCAACTCTGGTACGCCGTAATTCGGTAGAGAAAGTCTAGGTTCTGGTCGACTCATCAAGCAATAAACAAAAAAAGCCCTAACAGAATCGCTTCTGTTAGGGCTTTCCTACCTTACTCAGATACTCAACAAACGCGCTTAATAAACCGCACTCTTGTTGAGCGCCACTTTTGCTCATCCCCCAAGAACAACGCGATAATTCACATCGTCCTATTCACAAACAAAAGATATTGACGTAACCGCTTTGAGCTAGAGCGTACTAGTTTGAAGAATCCCCCGAAAATTCAAACTGGTAACAGGTACTGTAGTTATATTCTTGTTCAGGCTTGAGAATACAACTGTCCTGCTTCCACTCTGGGTGGTTAGGAGAGTCAGGTAAGAACTGGGTTTCTAGCGCCAAACCAGCGTAGTCTTCATAGCTGCCACCACTTCGGTTTGGTGTGCCACCAAGCCAGTTTCCGGTGTATAGCTGCATCGCAGGTTTGGTTGAAAATACTTTTAGTGTGACGAGCGCATCCGGTGAGGTTACGGTCGCGGCGCATTGAGTGCGTTTGCAGCCATCAGCCAATAAGAAAGAGTGGTCGTAACCCTTTGCTGCTTTCTGCTGTTCATCGCCCAACAAACGCTCTGAGATCATCATAGGCTGATTGAAGTCAAAGCTGGTCGATTTCACTGATTTAAGGTTACCTAACGGAATACCCACCGAATTGGTCGGTAAGAACTGATTAGCATTGATACTGACAATGTGTGACAAACAATCGTGTCCAGCTTCAGCGCCAAGTAGATTGAAGTACGCATGATTCGTTAGGTTGACTACAGTCGGCTTGTCTGTGGTTGCAGAGTAATTAATGGAAACTCGATTGTCTTCGGTGATGTCATAACGTACCGACACATTCAAATTCCCCGGGAATCCTTGGTCGCCATCAGCAGACTCAAGAGTAAACACCACTGACGTTTCGGTTTGCTCGGCAATATTCCAACGGCGTTTATCAAATCCGTTCGGGCCACCATGTAAGGTATTGCCCGCTTGGTTGGTTTCCAGCTTGTAATTCTGACCATCAATTTTGAAACGACCATTAGCAATGCGGTTAGCATAACGGCCAACAGTTGTGCCCATATAGCTGGCTTGTTTATCGAAGTTCTCCATTGAGTTAACACCCAACAAAACTTCTCTTTTGTTTCCTTTTACTGGCAGGATACAGCTCAACCATGTTGCACCAATATCCATGAATGTCACTTGCATGCCATGCGTATTTGATAGCGTCACTAACTGAGCGGGTTGGCCATCATAGGCAGGAGTCTGCGTCATGGATTGATGCAGGTTTTGCTCTTGTGTCATTCTAAATTCCTTCTAGTGCCAGTAAAAAGCCTCTACCTGAAGTAAAGGCTTTAGCATTTGGCCTACCATGATCTTTTTACTTGGTAAGCTCTATATTAAATCTCGAAGCCGTTAGATTACTTCAACTAAGCCTGCTCCGTCTTTCGCTTGGCACACATAAATAGATTCTTTTAGACCCGTCGCCGCTTGATATTTCTGCTCAACGGTTGTTTTGATTTCATCAACCAATGCAGGTGGAACCAATGCCACAATACAACCACCGAAACCACCGCCAGTCATACGCACGCCACCTTGCTCACCGATCACTTCTTTGACCATATCAACCAGCGTATCGATTTCTTTCACCGTGATTTCAAAATCATCACGCATTGATGCATGCGATTCAGCCATCAACTCACCCATGCGTTTCATATCATGAGTGCGCAGAGCTTGAGCCGCTTCAACAGTACGGTCATTTTCAGTAATCACGTGACGAGCACGTTTCGCGACCATTTCATCTAACTCAGACTCTTTCGCTTTGAACTGCTCAATGGTCACATCACGAAGTGCCGGAACACCAAAGATGCGCGCCGCTTCTTCACACTGTTCACGACGTGTGTTGTATTCGCTGTCGACTAAGCCGCGTTTCTTGTTTGAGTTGATGATAACCACAGCCATATCTTCTGGCATAGAAACTGCTTGAGTCTCTAGGCTACGACAATCCAATAGCATCGCGTGGTTTGCACGACCTTCTGCAGAGATCATTTGGTCCATGATGCCGCAGTTACAGCCCACAAATTCGTTTTCGGCCTGCTGACCATTTAGCGCCACTTCAGCTTGGCTGATCTCTAGGTTATAAAGCACCTTGAATGTTTGACCAATCACCACTTCCAGCGCCGCAGAAGAACTTAAACCTGCACCTTGAGGCACGTTGCCCGTTACAGAGATGTCTGCACCTGTAAATTCAAAGCCGCGACCTTTTAAGCACTTCACCACACCACGAATGTAGTTAGCCCACATCTTGTCTTGTTGGAATGTGATCTCTTGAGTTAAATCGAACTCATCGACTGCATTACCGTAGTCCACTGATACTACGCGAACAATGTTGTCGTCACGCTTAGCCGCGGCGACTACCGTTTGGTAGTTAATGGCACACGGTAGAACAAAACCATCGTTGTAGTCAGTGTGCTCGCCGATCAGGTTCACACGACCTGGTGCTTGGATAATATGAGTCGCTTGGTAACCAAGGACTTGCTCAAAAGATGCTTTCACGTTTTGGATTAGGTCAGACATAAGTAAACTCTCTGGTTAAACTCTTTGTTCAATTGGTTATGGCCCCTTCACGGCACCACTTTAATTCTTTTAGATTCCCTATCTCATTCGTCTCTCACGGTAGGGAATGACAACATCAGCCTTTCACCTGCCGTCATTCCAGAATCGAGGGACGAGATATCAGGAATCTCGCTTGTTATCTACGAAGCAACGTATTACTGCTCTTTATAGTGAACGTCACTCAAATCACGCAGACGCTGCGCTGCTTGTTCTGCGGTTAAATCACGCTGAGACTCAGCCAACATTTCGTAGCCGACCATGAACTTGCGAACCGAAGCACTACGTAGCAATGGCGGGTAGAACAACGCATGCAGTTGCCAGTGATCGATGTCCGTGCCTTCTTCAAAGAACGGCGCATAGTGCCAACCCATTGAGTACGGGAATGAGCATTGGAACAAGTTGTCGTAACGACTGGTCAGCTTCTTAATCGCAAGCGCTAAATCATCACGCTGCTCGTCAGTCAGTTCGCTCATACGGCGAATGTGCGTTTTTGGTAGCAACATGGTTTCAAATGGCCACGCCGCCCAGTAAGGCACCACCGCAATCCAATGTTCAGTTTCAACCACAGTGCGAGAGCCGTCTTTCATTTCAGCTTCAACGTAATCCACTAAAAGATTCGAACCTTGTTGTTCGAAGTACTCTTTTAACAATTTCTCTTTGCGTTCAATCTCGTTGGGCAAAAAGCTGTTTGCCCAGATTTGACCGTGTGGATGTGGCTGAGAGCAGCCCATGGTCTCGCCTTTGTTTTCAAACGCTTGAACCCATAGGTAGTCTTTACCTAGCTCTTCAATCTGTTCATTCCATGTGTCGATAACACCGCGAATCTTGTTTACTGGTAACTCTGGCAGCGTTTTGCTGTGGTCCGGAGAAAAACAGATCACGCGGCTCAACCCGCGAACACCTTGAGTCTTGAATAGAGGGTTTTCAGACTCTGGAGCGTCAGGCGAATCGGGCATCAAGGCCGCGAAATCATTACTGAATACGTAAGTGCCGTCGTAATCTGGGTTTTCGTCGCCCGAGATACGCGTATTGGTTGGGCACAAGAAACACTCTTTCTCATACGCAGGAAGCTGCGCAGTCGATGGTTTTTCATCTTGGCCACTCCAAGGACGTTTTGCTCGGTGCGGTGATACTAAGATCCACTGACCCGTTAATGGGTTATAACGACGATGCGGGTGGTCTACTGGGTTAAATTCAACTTTTGACATGTTTAGATTGCTCTCAAATTTTGTGTCTTGGTCAATTCACCAAGATGAATAATTCTTCTACAAGGAGATTCCCTATCACGCTCGTGCCTCGCTGTAGGGAATGACGTGTAATCTCGTTGTGCTATTTGTGCAAAGGCCACCACTTCATAGCCTTATGCTCATCCGTCATTCCAGAATAAAGGCACGAGATATCTGGAATCTCTATTTTTTCAATAGCTTAAAAGTTCTTTAGTAACCTTGTGGGTTATTCGACTGCCAATTCCATGTATCCGCCGTCATCTCCATCACGCTACGCGTCGCCTTCCAGCCAAGCTCGCGCTCTGCTTTTTCAGTACTTGCCCAACATTCGGCAATGTCACCTGCGCGGCGTGGGCAAAGTTCATAAGGAACCGGTTTGCCCGATGCTTGTGCGAAGGCTTCAACCATCTCGAGTACACTTGAGCCTTTGCCCGTACCTAGGTTGTAAATGTGTAAGCCCGCTTTCTCGCCCACGGCTTTTAATGCTGCTACGTGGCCATCAGCCAAATCCATTACATGAATATAGTCACGAACGCCTGTGCCATCGACTGTTGGGTAATCGTTTCCAAAAACAGCCAGTTTTTCACGGCGACCGACGGCTACTTGAGCAATAAACGGCATTAAATTATTTGGGATACCTTGTGGGTCTTCACCCATAGTGCCCGATGGATGTGCGCCAACTGGATTGAAGTAACGCAGTAAAGTGACGCTCCAGTCGTTCTCCGCGTTGAACAGATCGCTCAAGCACTCTTCCACCATATATTTGCTGCGACCATAAGGGTTAGTTGTCGCGCCAGTTGGTGAAGTTTCAGTAATCGGCACTACTTCTGGATCACCGTAAACGGTAGCCGAAGAACTAAATACGATGCTTTTCACGCCCGCTTTCTTCATGCTTCGAGCTAACACCAGTGAACCATTGACGTTGTTATCGTAATATTCCAAAGGCTTAGCCACCGACTCCCCTACCGCTTTCAGGCCAGCAAAGTGAATCACCGCTTGGATATCATTTTCTGAAAACACGCGATCTAAAAAAGATTGGTCACGAATGTCGCCAAGATAAAACGTTGGTCGCTTGCCAGTTAACGATTCGATCCGTTCCAGCACTAGCTCTTTGCTGTTGCAAAGGTTATCAACAATGATCGGCTCCATACCTGCCTGTATCATTTGAATGCATGTATGACTTCCGATGTAACCTATGCCGCCCGTAACCAGTACTTTCACAATCAACCTCTCTTTGTCGTCATTCGTGGGCTAACTCGAACTGACATTCAGCTCAGTAGCACCGTATGTCAGAAATAGTAGCAGCCATTTTGACTATAATTCTGTGATCAAAACCACGAAGTGTAAACGTTTACACTAACTTTCATCATTGGAACTGATCATGACATAGAGAGAACGTATAGCTGTTAACCTCTAATTTATTGAATTTTAATAAGATAATTATAGACAGTTAGATTTGAGACATCACAGATGAGTTGAGCATTTATTTTACTAAAAGTTAATGCAATGACGTCCAGTTTGATTACAATAGGTCTGTAGAATAAAGAGGTGCATTGCTTTTTTACTAAATACCAATTTCAAAGCAGCGCAATGTTCCAATAACAGGAAGTGAGTATGGCAACGTTAAAAGATATCGCGACTGAAGCGAATGTATCATTGGCTACAGTTTCAAGGGTTCTCAATGAAGATCCAACATTAAGCGTCAAGGAAGAGACCAAAAGGCGTATCTTTGAAATTGCAGAGAAGTTGGAATACAAAACCAGCAGCTCACGAAAAACCGTTAGCAGTAAAAAACAAAACCATCACTTCCTAGCACTGTATAACTACAAGCAAGAAGCTGAGGTTAACGACCCTTACTATCTATCGATTCGCCACGGGATTGAAACCCAATGTGAAAAGATGGAAGTTAAGCTAACCAACTGTTATGAAAGTAAAATACAGATCAATTCAGCACCAATCACAGGTGTTTTGTTGGTGGGTAGAATGACACCAGAGGTTATCGAGCAAGCTAAAAAGCTGAGCGATAATATCTGTTATGTCGATTTTACCGATCACTCAGAACCTTATGACTCTGTCGATATCGACCTGGCTTTGATCAGCAAAGAGATCACCAACTTCTTTATCAACCAAGGCTATGAGCGCATCGGCTTTATTGGTGGCCAAGACGACGTCAATACCCCTGATATTCGTGAAGTCGCTTTTGCTGAATATGGTGGCCTCAAGAACGTTGTCAGTGAGCAAGACATCTACCGTGGTGACTTCTCTAGCTCATCAGGTTACAAGCTTGCAAAACAGATGCTCGCGACGGGCGACTACCCTAAAGCCATGTTTATTGCGTCAGATTCCATCGCAATTGGCGTTTTACGAGCAGTTCATGAGCACGGATTAAACATCCCTGAAGATATTGCGCTGATCAGTGTAAACGACATCCCAACAGCTAAATTTACCTTCCCATCTTTATCAACGGTTCGTATTCACTCTGAACTGATGGGAATTCAAGGCGTTAACCTGCTGATTGAAAAAGTACGCGACGGCCGAACCATCCCACTACGTGTCTATGTACCAAGCAAACTCAAGCTGCGCGATACAACAAAATAATTAAATATATCAAGTAGATAAATAAAGGCTACCTTTGTTGAAGGTGGCCTTTTTTGTGCCCGTCACATACATCAATCTCCACGTATCCCCCTCTTTAATCTGCTACATAAATCAGCCAATAGCATTCTTTTAAGTGGATCACACAGCACCGTAAAAAGACCATAAAAAACGTGATGAAGTTAAAGTAAAACGTTTTCACCAATTTCATTTAGTAAAACTTTTACTAATAATTACCTCAATCCAAAAATACTCGTATTCACTACGACCCAATTACGCATAAGAACGTCGGTCAGCAAACTGCATTCAGACCGAGAGAGAGGCAACGTGAACAACTGGGAAAACTTCCTGAACTTACATGAGAACCGTATGGCACCACGTGCTTACTTCTTCTCATACGCATCAGAAAAAACCGCTAAAACATTTCAACGTGAACTAAGCAGCCACTTCCAACTACTAAGTGGTCAATGGAATTTCAGCTACTTCACTAACCCGCTCTTGGTTCCTGAAGAGTTTTACTCTCAAGAGATGAGCGATTGGGGCCACATTACGGTGCCAAATATGTGGCAGATGGAAGGCCACGGCGATCTTCAGTACACAGATGAAGGTTTCCCATTCCCAATTGATGTACCTTTCGTACCGTCAGATAACCCGACAGGCGCATACCAACGTTCGTTCTTCCTTGGCGACAGCTGGAACGAGAAACAAACCATTATTAAATTCGATGGCGTAGAGACCTACTTCGAAGTTTACGTAAATGGTGAGTACGTTGGTTTCAGCAAGGGCAGCCGCCTAACCGCTGAATTCGATATCTCTAGCCACGTAAAAGCGGGCAACAACCTACTTTCTATTCGCGTGATGCAGTGGGCAGACTCCACCTACATTGAAGACCAAGACATGTGGTGGACAGGCGGCATCTTCCGTGATGTTTACCTTGTTGGTAAAGAACAACTTCACGTTCAAGACCTAATGGTTCGTACTGATTTTGACGACGCTTACCAAAGCGCGACCCTTTCGTGCAACGTTGCTCTAGAAAACCTAGCAGCAGCGACTAACGCAACTCTTGAGTACGCATTGCTTGATGGCAGCCAAGTTATCTCCCAAGGCTCAGTAGATAACTTAACTGTTCCTAACCAACAGACTGGCGGCAATGCGAACACTCAATTCTCTATCGATGTCGTGAACCCTGTTCAATGGAATGCTGAAAACCCATACCTTTACCAACTGTTGCTGACGCTAAAAGACACAGACGGCGAAGTGCTAGAAGTGATTCCACAGCGCGTTGGTTTCCGAGACATTAAAGTTCGCGATGGTCTGTTCTACATCAACAACAAATACGTGATGCTGCATGGTGTAAACCGTCACGACAACGACCACCTGAAAGGTCGTGCTGTGGGCATGGATCGCGTTGAGAAAGACCTAGTATTGATGAAGCAACACAACATCAACTCAGTACGTACCGCGCACTACCCGAACGACCCTCGCTTCTACGAGCTATGTGATATCTACGGCCTATTTGTTATGGGCGAAACCGATGTCGAAACACACGGTTTTGCTAACGTTGGCGACTTAAGCCGCATCACTAACGATACTGCTTGGGAAGCTGTGTTTGTTGAACGTATCGAACGTCATATCCACGCTCAGAAGAACCACCCTTCTATCATCATGTGGTCACTAGGCAATGAGTCAGGCTACGGCTGCAACATCCGTGCTATGTACGATGCAGCAAAAGCGATTGATGACACACGTCTGGTTCACTACGAAGAAGACCGTGATGCAGAAGTGGTTGATGTTATCTCTACCATGTACTCACGTGCTCAACTGATGAATGCCTTCGGCGAGTACCCACACGAAAAGCCACGCATTATCTGTGAATACGCACACGCAATGGGTAACGGCCCAGGCGGCTTAACTGAATACCAAAACGTGTTCTACAAGCATGATGCAATTCAAGGTCACTACGTTTGGGAATGGTGTGATCACGGAATCTTAGCTCGTGATGAAGCGGGTACTGAGTTCTATAAGTACGGCGGTGACTACGGTGACTACCCGAACAACTACAACTTCTGCATGGACGGTTTGATCTACCCAGACCAAACACCGGGCCCAGGCTTAAAAGAGTACAAACAGGTTATCGCACCAGTGAAGATCCGCGACTTCAATTCAGAAGACGGCACCTTCACCGTTGATAACAAGCTGTGGTTCTCAAACATCGATGACTACACCATCACTGCAGAAGTTCGTGCTGAAGGCGAAACCATTGCAGTACAACACATCAAGGTTGAAGAGTTGGCTGAAAACTCTAGCCGCGAACTGACACTTAACTTGCCAGAGCTTGATGAGCGCGAAGTATTTGTGAACTTTACTGTGCGCAAAGATTCTCGCACGCCTTACAGCGAAGCGAACCACGACATCGCGGTGTACCAATTCCAAGTGAAAGAGAATACAGCACAGCTAGAGGCCTTCACCAACAATAATGCAACGGCACTGAATGTTGAAGAGTCTCGTCTCGCTTACCTAATCAAAGGCCATAACTTCGCACTGAACTTCTCGAAAGTGAACGGCAAGCTGACGTCATGGTTGGTCAATGGCGAAGAGATGATTAAGTCAGAACCACGAATCAACTTCTTCAAGCCAATGATCGATAACCATAAACAAGAGCACGATGGTTACTGGGAGCCTGCACACCTACAGATCATGCAAGAGCACTTCCGCACGCTAAACGTTGAGCAAGTTAACGGCAAGGTAGAGATCACCACCACCAGCATCGTTGCTCCACCGGTATTTGATTTCGGCATGCGTTGTGAGTATCGCTACCAAATCAGTGCTGAAGGTCAACTGAACGTTGAGCTAAGTGGCGAACGTTACGGTGATTACCCTCACGTGATTCCAGTGATTGGTTTCGACATGGGCATTAACGGCGACTTCGACCAAGTCCAATATTACGGACGCGGCCCTGAAGAGAACTACCAAGACAGCAAGCAAGCCAACATGATTGATGTGTACCAATCAACCGTTGCAGACATGTTCGAGAACTACCCGTTCCCACAGAACAACGGCAACCGCCAACACGTTCGTTGGGCTGCGCTTTCAAGCCGCGCGGGTAATGGTATTGCAGTAAAACCACAGCAAGAAATCAACTTCAGCGCATGGTTCTACACCAACCAAAACCTGCACCAAGCACAACACACCATTGAGCTAGAGAAAAGCGGTTACATCACGTTAAACCTAGATCACCAAGTGATGGGCTTAGGCTCTAACTCTTGGGGCAGCGAAGTGCTCGACTCTTACCGCGTGTACATGGACGAGTTCCGCTACGGCTTAACTCTGATTCCATTCCAAGCAGGCGATTGCGACGCACAGCACCTAATCAATCACAACTTTGGCGATGAGTTTTTTACGGCGAATGCTCCAAAAGCTCAACCACAACTGAACGAGGCATAAACGATGATCGTTTTAGAGAACTTAGAACAATTTAAAGTCGTCTACCGCGATGGTCGTAAATGGCAACGCTGCGTAGAAGCGATTGAAAACATCGGCAACATCAAAGATGGCGTGATGTATTCAATTGGTGACTCACTGGCTTACATGATTGAAGACGGCGTGGCTCGCAACACAGAAAACTTCACCGGTAATCGTCGTTACTTCGATGTGCATTACTACCTAGAAGGCCGTGAAACGGTTGAGTTCGCAGCGAAATCAGAGCTAGAGCAGATCCAAGCTTATAGCGATGAAACCGACCGCGAACACCTGATGGGTAATGGCGAAACTCGTGAGCTAGTTGAAGGCCAAGTGGCGATCTTTGACAACAACCAGGCTTATCGTTTCCACGGTGATAACCGAGTTCGCAAAGTGGTACTGAAAGTGACCATTGAAGACGGTTACTTCCTCAATAAATAACAACAACCCTATCTATTCACAGTATGTAACGAGCCTTGCCGTTCAAGGCTCGAGCATACTGAACAAAGCCTCAATGCTTCCTCCCTACAAGGAAGCATTGAGAAATAACGACTATAATTACGTGATTCCTCGGAGGACACTATGTCTGAATCTGTACGCGGTAAGTTAGGCAAATTTGCCCTGCTTTCCATGACATTTGCAGCGGTATTTAACGTTCGCAACATCGTAAACAACAACATCGAATTGGGATTAAGTTCTGCTCCTATCTTTTTGCTTGCGACCCTTATTTACTTCATTCCGTTCGTATTCATTATTGCTGAATTCGTATCAGCAAATAAGAATTCTGAGTCAGGCATGTATGACTGGCTTAAAAAACCACTCGGTTCTAAAGCTGCTTACTTAGGCTCATTTTTATACTGGTTCGTAAACCTATTCTGGTTTGTATCTCTGCTACCAAACGTCATTGCTTACGCCTCTTACGCGATGCTGGGTTACGAATACGCCTTCTCTCCGCTAGTGACTTCGGTGATCTCGATTGTTCTGTTTGCTGCAGCAACCCACATTTCGACTAAGGGTGCGAGCTGGCTAGGCAAGATCTCTGAAATCGTGGCTTACGGTGTATTCGCACTATTCGCAATCTACGTTATCGGCGCACTAATGGCGCTAGGCGGCGACCACGTACCTGCTGAACCAATCACGCTTCAAGCTATGTCTCCGACCATTAACTGGGCGACACTGGGCATTATGTGTTGGATCTTCCAAGCAGCTGGCGGTGCAGAAACAGCGGCGGCTTACCTAAACGATGTGAAAGGTGGCCATAAGTCTTTCATTAAAGTAATCATCGGTGCGGGTATCGCTATCGGTTCTATGTACGCTATTGGCTCACTACTGGTAAACGTGTTCGTTGCTCGTGAAGACCTAACGTACGCAGGTGGTATGGTTGAAATCTTCACTGGTATGGCTCAGTTCT
The DNA here is from genome assembly GCF_041471785.1 of Vibrio sp. 10N.261.51.C6. Classification (NCBI taxonomy): domain Bacteria; kingdom Pseudomonadati; phylum Pseudomonadota; class Gammaproteobacteria; order Vibrionales; family Vibrionaceae; genus Vibrio; species Vibrio sp. 10N.261.51.C6. The sequence goes on from NZ_JBFRPB010000042.1 coordinate 64,636, forward strand.
TCAACATCTCTGAATCTATGACAGGTCGCTTCGTTGGTATCGTTCTGTTCGTTGCTATGTTTGGCTCAATGATGATGTGGACAGCAGCACCAGTTAAAATCCACTTCTCTGAAATTCCGAAAGGCGTTTACGGCGAGAAGACAACAGAGCTAAACGAACATGGTGTTCCAGTTCGTGCAGCATGGTGGCAGTTTGCGTTCGTATTCGTGATGCTTGTGGTTAACGGCTTCGGGTCTGAATCAGTACAAGACATGATGAACACAGCAATCAACCTAACAGCGGGTACCGCAATGCTACCGCCTATTTTCATCATGGTGGCGTACTTTGTGTTCCGCTTGAAGCATGACGATACACCGCGTGATTTCCGTATGGGTACTCGCACTCAAGGTATGGCAGTGGTTTCTGTTCTGATTACTATCTTCGTTGTGAGCATGACAGCGTCAGCTTTCCCAACAGGTGTAGACCTAGTTCAAGCCTTCTTCATCAACGTATTTATGACAGCGGTATTCTCTGGCATTGCATGGTGGTGGATCTCTCGCTTTGAAAAGAAGCAAGCAGGCAAAGAAACTAAGCTAGAAACGGCTAAGCAGTCGTAACCTGAGTTAACCTTCAGCATTTATAAAAAAAGCGCCTAATACGGCGCTTTTTTCTATTTAAATCAACAAATTAAAAACCAACCAACAATAATAAAAACGCCATTCCGTCAAGTGTAAACCTCTCATAAACACCCATAAATAGCTAAATAAAACAGCTACAAAAACCAAGGTAAAATATTAACTAAATTTATTTACTCAAGGTCACATATTTGATCAATTTCGATTAACTTCCCGCCGCTTAATCTTTAATCTTCTTGCTGAAGAGACAAACTGATTCATATAAAAAAAGCGGCAAAAAACCCCTACAAGCCCTATAAATCGTCGCTCATGAAACAAGCAATCTCTTCAATGAACTTCTTAATCTTTAACTCTTTATTTTGGTAATAACTTTACTGAAACACCAGAGAGAAAAAGCCCAAAGAAGTCCGATCGTAAATCTATAAAAACAACAATGAGCCAACCCTGACAAAACAAAGCGGGTGTTTGCCAAACCAACATAACAATAAAAGTGCGGCCTAGAGCTTCCCTCTCTAGGACCAAGTTATAACGATCATCAACGTGATTCACCGGAGAACATCATGTCCGAAAATAAACGCAGTACGATAGGCAAATTTGCCCTACTGTCTATGACCTTCGCGGCGGTATACAGCTTCAATAACATCATTAATAACAACATCGAGATCGGCCTTTCCTCAGCTCCGATGTTCTTTCTAGCAACCATCTTTTACTTTGTGCCATTTTGTTTGATCGTTGCAGAGTTTGTGTCACTGAATAAAGACTCTGAAGCGGGTGTTTACTCTTGGGTTAAAAGCTCTCTAGGCGGCCGCTGGGCGTTTATTTCAGCTTACACCTACTGGTTTGTTAACCTGTTCTTCTTCACCTCTCTGCTCCCTAGAATCATCGCTTACGCGTCGTATGCGTTCTTAGGTTTTGAGTACATATTCACGCCAATGACCACCGCAATTCTAAGTACTATTTTGTTTGCGGTCGCGACTCATATCTCGAATAACGGTGCGAAATTACTGGGCCCTATCACCTCACTAACATCATCACTGATGCTGCTGCTAACGATGTCTTACATCTTGCTATCTGGCGGTGCTTTGGTAGGCGGTATCGAGCCAGCTGACCCAATCACCATTGAAGCCATGACACCAAGCTTCAACTGGGCATTCCTTGGCGTAATCACTTGGATCTTCATGGCGGCAGGCGGTGCAGAATCGGTCGCGGTTTACGTTAACGACATCAAAGGCGGTCACAAGTCTTTCGTTAAAGTCATCATCATTGCCGGTATCTTCATCGGTGCGCTTTACTCGGTAGGATCTGTGTTAGCAAACGTGTTTGTTTCGCGTGAAGAGCTTAAATTCACAGGCGGCTCAGTTCAGGTATTTGAAGGGCTAGCAAGACACTTTGGCCTGTCTGAAATCTTGATGAACCGTTTCGTTGGTGTGGTTTCATTCACGGCGATGCTGGGCTCTCTGCTGATGTGGACGGCAACACCCGTTAAGATTTTCTTCTCTGAAATCCCTAAAGGTATCTTCGGTGAGAAAACGGTCGCTCTAAACAAACAAGGCGTTCCAGAGCGTGCGGCTTGGATTCAGTTCTTGATTGTGATTCCACTGATGTTCATTCCGACACTGGCGTCCGATACGGTTCAAGATCTGATGAGTACCATTATCAACATGACAGCTGCAGCATCGATGTTGCCACCGCTATTCATCATGATCGCGTACCTTAATTTACGTTTGAAGTTGGATCACTTACCTCGTGATTTCAGAATGGGCTCACGTATGACAGGCATTACCGTGGTCTCGATTCTGATCGGCATTTTCACTGTTGGCTTCTTTGCGTCAACCTTCCCAACAGGTGCTGACATCATGACCATCATCTTCTACAACGTGGGCGGGATTGTTATCTTCCTTGGCTACGCGTGGTGGAAGTACGGAAAATATGAAAAAAGCTTATCTCCAGAAGAGAAAAAACTAGAAGCAAAACCTGAACCGGCGAACGCTTAGTTTACCCTGCACTCTGATTTAAACTTCGGGCACTCTGACTTAAACTTCAGGCACTCACATTTGGTGAGTGCCTTTTTATTTGTCGGTACATTTCCACTAACCATCTCGATTAAATCAAAGCCATTCAAGAATCAAAACATTCGAACCAACAATCTAACCACCCATCAAACAATTCACCTCCCGAATACTTACAACCCTAGCCATACCTCTGCAAATTCAACTGAAAGTCAAAATAAAAACAAAGTAAATATTTACTAAAAATAGATCACACTTTTAAACTTAATTAATTTTAAACATCAAAATTATCATTAATATTGGTTTTGCGATCGTAAGTAACCTGACCAATACGCCTTGAAGAGCACCCCATATTAGAAGTCAGAACTGCTTGCGAACCTTCATTTATAACCCCGACACAGAAGTGATTAAAATGAAAAGTAGTTTTACTAAAAACACTCTTATTACAAGCTGTATTCTTGCTGCCTTAAGTACCACTGCCCACGCGGAAGAGTCCGCAGCAAACCACAGTGATACTCAGCCTCCTCAGACAGAAACTGAAACCCTATTTAACTTTTATGGTGAGCTTGGCCTTGGTGGTCACGTGGCACTCGAAGGTGATGATAAAGGCCGCTACGCAGACGGTACTTACATTGAAGCTGGCTTGGCTATCGAGCACGGTAATTGGTTTGGTCTTGCTTATATGGAAGGCTGGACAGTACAAGCCGACGACGAAGGCAATGCTTGGGCAACGGGCCACGGCTGGGGCGGCTTTGAAGGTGGTTTCAACCGCTTTTACGCTGGCTACCGCACAGATAACAAAACAGAATTCATGATTGGTCGTATGGACTCTTCATTAGATGACGTTCAATGGTGGGGTGACCCTACGGTTGAATACGGCTACGCGATCTCAAACACGCGAGACGTGCACCTTGGTGTGAAGATTCAAAACCTAGAAGGCAAGCTTCGCTACAGCGTTTCTTTCGCGCCAGAGTCTGACTTCTCTGAAGACGATGCTCTTGTTCACTTCGGTAAATACGACAGCTTCGCAGACCAATGGAAAGATAAGAACGCCATGGTCAATGGTTACCTTCAATACGATCTGACCGACGACTTAACCCTAATGGGTGGTGGTGAAGTTCGTAACAACGATGGTGGTGAACTATTGCTATTGGGTGCTGAGTACAAAAACTTCGCCACTCGTGTTTGGCACGATACAGATAAAGGCAACCAAGAGTCTTTCGGTAGCGAGTCTGGTATTCAAACCAGTGCATGGTACGAAGCGGCACAAGGCGTTTACCTATCTGCAGCCTACAACTACGCAAACTTTGACGGTGACAATGGCGACAAAGAAATCACCTCTTACATCAATGCTGGCGTTTGGTATGAATACGGCAACGGCGCGTTTGCGACTGCTTTCGATAGCCGCTTTGGCGTAGGCAGCGACACTGAAATCGGCGACGCTCAGGTGTTCGCAATGCAATACTTCTACTGGTAATAACAGGAATTGATCATGAAACTGAATAAATCATTCGCAGCTCTCGCTATCGGTGCAGCCCTTGTCGTTACTGGTTGTGCTTCAAACTCAATCTCTGGCTCAGGCTCAGGCTCTGACACAGAGCAACTACAAGCCAACGAATTTAAGAACGTTATCGACCGTACTGGCTCACCTGAATACATGCGTGACTACGACTTCGATGACCACCAACGCTTTAACCCATTCTTCGACCTAGGTGCATGGCACGGTCATCTGCTGCCAGACAGTGCAGAAGGCATGGGCGGATTCCCAGGTACAGCACTGCTTACCGAAGAATATATCAACTTCATGGCTGATAACTTCGACCGCCTAAGCGTGTTCAAAGACGGCAAAAAAGTGGCTTTCACTATGGAAGCTTATAGCCTACCGGGCGCATTGGTTCAGACGCTAAAATCTGACGATGTGACCGTAGAAATGACGATGCGTTTTGCTTCAAACCGTACCTCTCTGCTAGAAACAAAAATCACTACCGACTCACCGGTTGAATTAGTGTGGGATGGTGAACTGCTAGAAAAGACGCACGCCAAAGAAGGCGTGGCACAAACCGACAAAACAATCGCTGAAACTTACCCTGAGTATGACCGTCAAATCGTCGCAACCGACGATGGCCTAAAGGTGACCTTCGGTAAGGTTCGTTCGACATGGGATCTACTGACTTCTGGTGAGTCTGAATACCAAGTTCACAAGTCGATTCCAACGAAAACCACGGTTGATGGTTTAGCGTTTACTTCAACGGCAAACATTGAAGCATCGACGACTATCTACACCACATACTCGCATGTTCTAACGGCAGAAGAAGCGCAAGCGGAACAGCCTGAAATCAAAAAGATCATGGCAAACCCTACCGACTTCTTAGCCGCATCAGCAGAACGTTGGGAAGGCTATCTTGAGATGGGTTTAACCAACCTGAACGCGACACCAGAGCAAGAGCGTGTTGCGGTTAAAGCGATGGAAACCCTAAACGGTAACTGGCGTGGCGCTGCAGGTGCGATGGAGTTTGACTCTGTGACACCATCAGTAACGGCACGTTGGTTCTCGGGCAACCAAACTTGGCCTTGGGACACATGGAAACAAGCCTACGCGATGGCTCACTTCAACCCAGACGTAGCGAAAGATAACATCCGTGCAATGTTCGCTTACCAAATCCAAGCCGACGATGCCGTTCGCCCTTGGGATGAAGGCTACGTGCCAGACTTACTTGCTTACAACCTAAGCCCAGAACGTGGCGGCGACGGCGGTAACTGGAACGAACGTAATACCAAACCAAGCCTAGCTGCATGGGCCGTGATGGAAGTCTACAAGACCACCAGCGACGAAGCTTGGCTAGAAGAGATGTATCCAAAGCTAGTGGCATACCATGATTGGTGGCTGCGCAACCGTGATAACAACGGCAACGGTGTTCCAGAATACGGCGCAGCACGCGATAAAGCACACAACACACCTGAAGGCGAAATGTACTTCACCGTGGTTCGTGGCGATAAGCACGAAACAGTCGTAGGCCAAGCAGCACTGGATAAAGTGGTAGCAGAAGGCAACTACGATTACATCGAGAGCCCGGCACAAACGGCTGCATCTTGGGAATCAGGCCGTGACGATGCTGCAGCCTTTGGTTTCATCGATAAAGACCAGCTAGACGCCTACGTTGCCAACGGCGGCAAACGCAGTGATTGGGATGTTGAATTCGCTCAAAACCGCGCGGAAGACGGCACCTTGTTAGGCTACTCACTGCTACAAGAGTCGGTTGACCAAGCAAGCTACATGTACAGCGATAACAAGTACCTAGCAGAAATGGCTGACATTCTAGGTAAAGACGCCGAAGCAAAAGAGTTCCGTGAAAAAGCAGAGCACCTATCGAACTACATCAACACTTGTATGTTCGATGAGAGCACTAACTTCTTCTACGACATTCGCATTGAAGACAAACCACTAGCCAATGGCTGTGCAGGCAAACCGATTGTAGAACGTGGTAAAGGCCCTGAGGGTTGGTCACCACTGTTCAACGGTGCAGCAACACAAGCTCACGCTGATGCCGTGGTCTCTGTGATGAAAGATACCTCAGAGTTCAACACCTACGTTCCACTGGGCACAGCTGCGCTTTCTAGCCCAGCATTTGGCCCAGATATTTACTGGCGTGGACGTGTATGGGTAGACCAGTTCTACTTCGGCCTAAAAGGTATGGACAGCTACGGCTACCGTGACGATGCGATTGAAATGGCAGGCGCATTCTTCGACCACGCCGATGGCTTGGTACAAGACGGTCCTATCCGTGAGAACTACAACCCGCTAAACGGTGAACAACAAGGTGCTCCAAACTTCTCTTGGAGTGCTGCCCACCTATACATGTTATACAACGATTTCTTTACTGACGCAGAGTAAGTAAAAACCTATACCTGTCTTCTGAAATTCAATGAAAATCTAACCTCATAAATTTCAGACTTTGGCACTCAGTTTCTCGCTGAGTGCCTTTTTTATATCTGAAGTAACGTAAGCGAAAAACAAGCACTTAGACCATTTGGCCTACCATGATCCTTTTACTCTGTTCGTTGTACTCAGCTAACACAGGCAAGCTTTTACTCACAAAAAGCAAAGAGTGCTCTTGCTATGAAATCCCATTCAAAAATTTCATCACCCTCACTGAAATATTGAATTCTGAAGACTTATTCGAATTTTATTTATCCTTATTAGCCTTCCGGACATTAATTTGATAGTCGTTTACTAAATAATAGCTAAACTATAGCGTCGCCTACCCCTTTTTTGAGAAAACCTAAATGCCTAATGCTGATTCCACCCTAAACAAACGTATGGGAATCGTTGCGCTCACCTGGCCAATTTTTATCGAAGTTCTTTTAAGAACCGCACTCAACACCAGTGATGTATTCATGTTATCGGGATACTCGGACAAAGCCGTGTCTGCCGTTGGTGTTATTTCTCAGATATCCTTTTTCCTGATCATTGTCTCGACCATGGTCAGCAGTGGTACGGGTATTCTAATCGCGCAATACAATGGTGCTTCCCGCACTCAAGAGAGCGCTCACGTGGGTGTAGCAAGTATCATTCTGGCCATTATTGCCGGTGTGCTACTGAGTGTGATTGCCGTTCTTGTTGCTGAATATTTTATCCCGCTTTATCAACTCGAACCTCAAGTCGAACAGTACGCGCAAGAATACCTGTTCATCAGTGGTGCTCTCACCTTCAATGTAACCATAGGTGTGGTTCTCACCACTATTTTGCGCAGTCATGGCTATTCAAAGTCACCGATGGTGATCAATATGATTGCAGGTGTCATCAACGTATTCGGTAACTACTGTGCCTTATATCAACCTTTTGGTTTGCCTGTATACGGCGTGCAAGGGGTTGCGACCGCGACCGTCATTAGCCAAGTAATCGGAATGTTGATCTTGATTGGTGTGGTCAGAAGCAAAGGGATTTATCTACCAGTGAAGCAGTTTAAATCTGTGCCGAAAGCCATCTATCAAAAAATCATGAAGATCGGCTCGATGAACGCTGGAGAAGTGCTCTCTTATAACATGGCTCAGATCAGCATTACCTTCTTTGTAGTGCAAATGGGTACGTCTTCACTGGCTGCGTTTACTTACGCACAAAACATCGCTCGCCTCTCTTTTGCGTTTGCACTGGCAATTGGTCAAGGCAGCCAAATCCAAACAGGCTATTACATTGGTAAGGGTTGGATCGACGAGATTACCAAGCGCGTGCAACGTTACTTTGTGGTTGGCTTTATCGCGTCAACCGCGATCACCTGCATGGTGTATGTGTTCCGTTTCGAAATTCTCGATCTGTTCACGCAAGATCCAGAGATCATTGCGCTAACGGCGGCACTGATTGCAGGTTCCATCATTCTTGAAGCTGGACGAGTATTTAACCTTATCTTTATCTCTTGTCTAAAGGCTGCTGGCGACATTAAATTCCCGATCAAAATGGGCATTCTCAGCATGTGGGGCATTGGGGTTGCCATGAGCTATTTGCTTGGCGTGCATTGGGGTTATGGCGTATTGGGTGCTTGGATGGCAATCGCGATGGACGAGTGGTTCCGTGGAATCATCATGGCCTATCGCTGGCGAGCTAAGAAATGGACTCGATTCTCTTTTTAGGTTGTTGTTGATACGTCGAAATTTATCTCGACCAAAGAAAAAAGCGCTAGGGGGAGCTAGCGCTTTTAAGACCAACTAAGTCCGTTTAGCCTGGTAGATTTTTAAGCTATATAATGAGGATATAACCAATTTTTTTACTTAGGTAAATCAAAAAGCCTATTCTTTACGACTGCCTTGAGTCGTAAATTAAGTATAGTCGGGTTGTGAAAAATGGAAGGAATTATTTCATTTATTTTTGTCGCAGAGACCAAGCCCAGAGTAGAAAAACAGCTCAGATGAACTAACCTTTAATCATGATTGGAAATCTTGAGGAGGGACTATATGGATTCAGAAACGACCACCGCCAAGCCCGCGCCTCGAAAAGAACAATCAACCTTGCTAGCTTCCCTACTCCATGAATTTAGAAGAAACAAACTGATTTTATGGTACGTGGCATTCATTGCTCCGCTCACCTTAACCATCAACCTATTTGTCCCAAATAATATGAAGTATGACATCTATAGTTATATCGATGTCTTAATTACCATTTGCTATGTCACTTTTATTATCTGGGCAACGTATTATTACTGTTATTTACTGTTTAAGAGAGAAAAAAAACCGACTATACGATTCATCAAAAAAGTGAAATCACTGCTATTTCCTATCTCGAAACCCATTTACTTTGTCTTGTTAATGCTCGCTTTGAACATCTCATTTTCGAGTTACACGTTTATCAAATCACTCATCCCGCACTTCAATCCTTACACTTTAGACCTCGCTTTTTACCACTTAGATAAGTGGTTGCACTTTGGCGTATCTCCATGGGAACTCACACACTTCTTCCTGCCAAATGCAGCTTCAACTTTGGTGATGAACTTCTTATACAACTTATGGTTTTTTCTGATGTGGGGAATGTTACTTTTTTTCGTCATCTATCGAAAAGATGACCAACTTCGTAATCAGTTTATCCTGACCTTTTTGATATCTTGGTTTCTCCTAGGTAACGTCATAGCGACGCTGTTGTCGTCTGCGGGACCCGCCTACTTTCACCACTTCTATGAACAAGATCTCTATCTTAGGTTAATGGAACGTCTACAAGCGCAAGACCTCCAGTTAAAGCAAGCGAATCTATTCCCACTTTGGATGCTATCCGCGCAGGATATGCTTTGGGATAGCTATGTTACTGGCATAAGAGGCCGAGGAACGGGAATATCTGCGATGCCTAGTTTGCATGTCACTATCGCAGTGTTAATGGCAATGACAGCATTTAGGTTGAACAAAAAGCTGGGATATTTGGCGTGGGGTTATGCTTTTATTGTCCAGATCGGCTCCGTTCACTTGGCTTGGCACTATGCAATCGACGGATACTTAGGGGCGATATTAGTCGTCGCTCTTTGGCACGCTATTGGTTACTGGTTGCGAAGACGGACACCACCAATCAAAGCTCCATAAACTAGATATGTCCCACCCTTTATCACATCGGATAACGAGTTAATCTCTTCGACCCGTTACTTCTTCAACAGCCTGACTAATGGTTTTTCTCAGGTGGATACTTTTATCATCGAGTTGCTTTCCCTTGCGGTAAACAAGTTGAATGTCAAAATCAGGAACCTCTATCGGCGGGGCAACGGCTATCAGCGAGCTCTCCACATTAGGGTCAGTTCGGGCGACCAACTTAGGCACGATACACAGCAACTTCCTGCCACTTATCAGTCGTTTTACCGTCAAAAAATTACTCGATGCAATCGCCACTTTTCTCGTATAACCGAGTTCCGCTAATTTAATATCTACACCCGTTTTTAGAGAACCATTGGGGGAAACTAATGCATGCTCGACAGACACAAATGTCTCTAGCGACATCGGCAGTTCAACACCAAGCACTGAGCTATCAAGTAAGCAAACATGCTGCTCGGTGTAGAGTTGATCAATACCAAACAGCTTAGGCACCTCTCCAAAACTACCTATCGAGATATCCAGCTTTGCCTCTTCAAATACTTGCTGATAGTTGCCTCGATTAACATTAAAAAATGCGACTTGAGAGTTTGGTGAAGCTTCTTTGATCAAATCGAATATCATTGGGCCAAACATCTGCTCTGCGTAATCCGTCAACCCTATTTTCCAGCTCCCTTTGAAACTCTCGGTCTCAAAACGTTTAGATAACAGAACTTCAGACTGGATGGTATTCAGTAGCGCGTCCACGGTACTTGATAGTTCAATGGCTCGGTCGGTCGCCTCCATCTTGCTACCTACACGCTCAAACAAAGTGTCATCAAACAACTTTCGTAGCCTTTGTAAGCTATGGCTCATCGCTGATTGGCTGACATAACAACGCTCAGCAGCCTTACTCACGCTATTCGTTTTATACAAAGCCTGCAGTGCAATCAACAAGTTAAGGTCGACCCCTTTCCAATTAAAATCAGCCATGCTAATCAACCCATTTCATTCATAGTTATAATTAAAACAATTAATTTGAATCATAGTCTAACTCCACCTAAATTACGCTAAACATTTATCTGGAATCGATCATGCTTTCAATTTTTAAAACCTTTTTCTGGCTTGGCTGGATTAGCTTTGGTGGACCAGCAGCACACATTGGCTACTTCCGTAAAACCTTTGTTGAGAAACTGAATTGGTTGTCCGACGAAGAGTACGGGCAGATTGTCGCTCTTAGCCAATTTCTACCGGGCCCAGGTTCAAGTCAGGTTGGCTTTGCGGTTGGCTACAAGAAAGGTGGATTAACAGGTGCTATTGCTGCATTTGTCGGCTTCACCTCCCCATCTGTGATTCTGATGCTGATATTGGCGTTAGTCAGCAACCAGCTATTGGAAGCACCACTTTTCAATTCAATCATTCACGGGCTTAAGTTATTAGCGGTAGTGGTTGTGGCTGATGCTACCTTTGGTATGTACAAGAACTTTTGCCAATCAAAGATAGCAACCGCCTTATGTGTGATTACCGCGATTGTTCTGCTACTGATTCCAGGCATCTGGCCTCAAGTTTTAGTGCTTCTATTTGCAGCAATGGTTGGCAGTAAGTTCTTGACGTCTCAAGAGCTCAAAACGATACCTTCAACGCAAAAAATATCGGTAACGCCTCTGGTGATTTTTGTTGCTTTGCTGGTTGGTCTGCCTCTATTCAGTGCTTACTCTCAAGGTATTGAAGTGTTTGGCCTGTTCTACCAAGCAGGTAGCTTAGTATTCGGTGGCGGCCACGTGGTACTTCCGTTGCTACAAAATGGTATTGGTGACCAACTGTCTCAAGATGCCTTCCTAACAGGTTATTCAGCAGCACAGGCAGTACCAGGGCCTATGTTTACACTTGCGACTTACTTAGGTTATGTATTGATGCCATCGGCACCGATCACAGGCGCACTACTCGCAACGATTGCTGTGTTCTTACCGGGCTTCTTATTGCTACTCGGTATATTGAAAAACTGGCAGGCGATTGCAAGCAAACCTTTGGTGGCAGGCGCTCTTACTGGTGTGAATGCGGCGGTTGTCGGTTTATTGTTGGCAGCGCTATATCAACCGATCTTCACAAGCGCAGTAAGCAGCGGCATAGACTTCGCTCTGATCATTGTTGGTGTGTGGTTATTGAAAACAATTAAGATGCCGATTGTAGGTTTAGTGGGTACCTTTATCGCCGCTGGTGCGATGCTTAACTATTTATAATTAAGCACTTAGATACCCAACTTTAGATACTAAACTGAGTTACAAATAATAGCCCCTGATCAGGAAACTCATCAGGGGCTATCTTATTTAGAATGACTTAACTTGATAGGGCGTTATATCGGGGTGCTGGCTTTCATTTCCCTTACCTCTGCCAACGCTCTATTTAGGTTCTCATTAGCAATTTTGTAGTAAGACGGCTTTTTATCGATCGCTTGTTGAAGATAAGGAATCGCTTCATCAGGTCGACCTTGGAGAATTAAAAAATACCCGACATTATTCAACGCTTCGGGAGCATCCATATGACGCATAAAAACGTTGATCGCCTTTTTCACATCGCCGGAAGCTAAGTAAATAAGGGCAAGGTTATTCTGAGCTTTCTCATTGTTAGGCTCAATCTCTAACGCCGAACGAGTGTATTGATACGCTTCTTTGTAGTTGCCATACATGTAATGGGAGTAGCCCATGTTCAACAAGGCTTTTACTGAGGTTTTATCGATAGTGAGCGACTTTTTAAAATACTCTTGAGCTATTTGATGCTTACCTTCAACATCCTCCAATACCCCAATTCCCATATAAGCGAGTGCTGGCGACATGCTATCCACCTTCAAGCCAGCAACTTCACTTTGGCTTAACGCTTGGTAATTTTTAGTCGTTTCACTGCTTTTCAAGCGAACTTGATCGGCATTAATCGCTTTAAAAAAATAACTTCGTCCTTCATCGGTGCGGCGCTGCTTGGTATATAGAACCCCAAGTTGCTCCAACACTTCAGTATGCGCCGGATTAAAATCTAGTGCCGCCAGATAGGCTTTTTCAGCGAGCGCGTAGTTGCCTCTCGATGAGTGAATTCGGCCAATCGTAAACAGCGTTTTATCGTGAAACTCTTGCTCAGGGAAAGACAGAGATCGGATGTACTCATAAAGCGCTAGATCGATATTGTTATCTCTCAGCGCCACATCACCACGCATGATCGCTTCTTTTTCACTAACCGGAGGATCGTCACTGGTTAAGGTGTCAATGGGCTTCCCCGAATACAACTCAGCATCAAACTGATTGGTTGGCTCATCAGAAGAAGCACACCCTAAAACTAATAGCGGCAGCAAAAGTAAAACCATTCTGTTCATTAGCATCATAAACCAACTCCTGGCGCACTTAATGCGTCCATAACAATCATCATCCCAGGTCCTAGGGCAACAATAAAAAAACACGGCCAAATAAATAACAACATAGGAAACAACATTTTAGTTGGTATTTTTGCTGCAATCTCTTCCGCAGCTTGTTGGCGCTTATCTCGAAAATCTTCGGTATAGTCTCGTAACGTTTGCGCTAAGCTCCCCCCCATTCTGGAGGCATGTGAGAGCAAAGAGACGAGCCCGTCTAATTCATGAAGGCCAGTCCGTTCGACAAGTTGACTCAAAGCATCTGGCATCGTGACACCCGCCTGAATTTTGGCAAAAACCGTATCCAGCTCATCGGCAAGTTCGGGCTGTGAGATGTATAACTCATTAGCAACTCGTCCCAGCGCCGCATTAAAGCCAAGGCCTGATTCAGTACAAACCACCAAAAGGTCGAGCGCGTCAGGTACCCCATTTCTAATTTTTCTCTGTCTCTCTTTTTGCATTTTACTCAATACAAAGTTGGGTAAAAACGTGCCGACAAAGATACAAGTCACAATCAATAAGTTGTTATAACTGTCACCAATCGCCAGATAAAACACCACGAACGCACAGACAAACCCGATAAGAGCGGAAAGCACTTTGATGGAATAAAAGACTGAAAGCGCACTTTTTTCATGGTATCCAGCGTGCATGAGCTTTTCTGAATAGCTTTCGTTGTCCTTTTTGTTCCCTCGCCCAATAAATGGCGTTAACGACTCCAAGGTATTCGTAAAATCATAAGACTTCCGGCTGCCCGTTTGGCTACCTCCAGAAATCTGTTTTAACTTTTTATCCAACGGTGAACGAGCGCCAACAAAAAGAAAACCAAGAGTGAGGGTAAGTAACATCGTGGTCAGCAAAATCATCCCGTAGAGTAAGGTTTGACTGCTGATCCCGAACTCAGAGAGTGCTTGTTTCCATACTTCTAAATCAAAGAATTCCATAATTTATATCTCGATATTTATTATTTTTCTTATCCACAATGCCCCAATCGCCAACAAGATCACTCCAATACTGACCATCGATATTCCTCTAGGGTCACTGTACAAAGGCTCAATGTATTCAGGGTTTACGAATTTAAGACCGAAAAACAGGGCAAACGGAGAAAGGGTCAGTATCCAAGCAGAAAGGCGACTCTCAGCTGAGAGGGTTTTGATCTTTCTTTCGAGTTTAAAGCGGGCTCTTAATACCTCAGATACTTTTTGCAGATTCTCAGAGAGGTTCCCCCCTGTCTCTTTCTGCAACATGACGGCACTTGAGAAAGCCAACATCGAAACGGTCGGTGCTCGCTCTGTCATTTGCATGATCGCGAGCCTCAAGTCGTAGCCATAATTAAGCAGGTTATAGGTGTTCTTAAACTCAACACCGATCGGCTCAGGCATCTCTTCACCCACCTCATTGAAAGACTGAACCAATGGCTGCCCCGCTTGTAAGGCTCTTCGAATAATATCCAGAGCCTCTGGCAGCTGCTCTTCGAATCGAGCCATCCTGTATGTCACTCTATTTTGGACAAACAGATAAGCGACAACCCAAGCGAAGACGAAAGCGGCTACACAAATGAACCACACTTGATTAAACACTAAAGTCATTAAAGCCAATAAGGTTCCGCACAAAAATACGATGAACAAAAAGCGACTTAACGTAAGGTGGAGACCCGCTAATTCCAGCATACGTTTTAGGTCGGCAAAGAAAGGAATCACAATTAATTTTCGGTCGAGCGGTGATAGCTCTTTGTTGTAGTGCTCTTTTAAGAGCGACAAGCTCTCTTCATCAATATTTCTTTGTGTCTCTTTTAGACGGCGAGATAACTCTTTGTGTTTGGCTTTTTTCCCGGCTGCTGGCAATAACAAGGCTTGCGAAATAAACAACACCGCAACAAACAATAGGACCAGCGAGACAGTTACGTTATCCATAATCCGTTCCTCAGCTATGTGATTCAGTAAAGAGCTCAAAAGGCAGATCAAGACCACGCTTAACCAATTGGTCATGAGACTGAGGCACTACACCGGTTGCGGTGTAATAACCTAAAATATTGCCATGCTCATCGATGCCTTGACGCTGAAAGTGGAAGATCTCAGACATAGTGATGACCTCTCCTTCCATACCATTGATCTCTTGGATACTAACCATACGGCGCTTACCATCTTCTTGCCTTTCCATCTGAACTACTAGATGGATAGCAGAAGCAATCTGCGCTCTGAGATTTTTGGTAGAAATGTTCCAGCCCGCCATCGAAAACATGTTCTCTACACGGCTTAGTGCATCACGAGGGGTGTTGGCGTGAATGGTTGCAAGGGAACCGTCATGCCCGGTATTCATCGCAGCCAACATATCGACCGCTTCACTACCACGCACCTCCCCGACAACGATACGGTCAGGTCGCATACGTAACGTGTTTTTCACTAGCTCTCGCTGACTTATCTCACCTTTTCCTTCAAGGTTTGCCGGACGAGTTTCAAGACGAATAACATGGGGTTGCTGGAGTTGAAGCTCTGCGGAATCTTCTATTGTGATGATTCGTTGATCTCGTGGGATGAAACCAGAAAAGATATTAAGCGTCGTGGTTTTCCCTGACCCCGTACCGCCTGAAATTAATATATTGAGCTCACCTTTAACGGCCGCTTCGACAAATTTCGCCATTTGCGGAGAGGCTGACTTATATTCCAGCAAGTTGTCCATAGTTAGGCTGTCTACCGCAAAGCGTCGTATGGATACCGATGGGCCATCTAAGGCAAGAGGTGGGATAATTGCATTTACCCGAGAGCCATCGGCCAATCGTGCATCCACCATAGGAGAGGCTTCATCAATTCGACGTCCCACTTGGCTAACAATACGGTCAATGATGTTTCTAAGGTGTCGGTCATCCAAAAACGTATAAGGGGTCTTTTCTAATTTACCACCTCGCTCGACGAACACATTCTTAGGCCCGTTAACCAAAATATCGGATACGGTTTTATCGGCCAGCAATGGTTCTAAAGGCCCTAAACCAAACACTTCATCTTCGATTTGTTTGATCACTCTTTTCCGACCTTCCGCACTCAGAGCATGGCTTTGATCGTCTGCCATTAGCTGAACAATCGCTTCATGAAGGTCAACTTTAGCGCGCTCTTTATCAAGGCTTGAAAGCAGCCCAAGGTCGAGTGTCTCTAAGAGTTGCTTATGGAAATAATGCTTAATTGATAACTCTTGTTCTAAGACTTTTTTTGCTTCATTAACCGATTTTTCTTGTTCTTCGCTGGCATCTAGCCCTTTAAGAACAACAGAATCACTAACGGCTCCTTGAGGAAAGGCAGCAATATTCTCGCTCTCTTGTTGCGAAAACTGTTCTACTTTTTTTTCAAACTCCGGATTTATATTTTTTCGTTTAAAGAACATAACGATCCCTCATCTATGCTTAGAACAAACAACCTATGAAAATATCTTTTTGAGCCAACTTTTCTCTTCTTGCTCTGGAGGAGAAAGGATATGAGACAAATCGATGATCGAGCGTGTAATCGAACTCTTCTTTTTTGACTCAACCAATGGCTGACCTAAATTGGCACTCTCCAATGCGACCTTAAAATCGTTAGGCATTAAATGGATATCATGCTTCCCAACGGTTTGTTCTATGTCTGATAACTTAATGGTTTGTCGTTTCTCATAACGATTCACGATGATCTCGATTGCGTCTTGTTGTAACCCGTACTCAAATTTCAGAGTTCTGACTAAACGGTTACTGTTTTTGACCGACACTAAGGTTTGTTGAGTAACGAGTAACACCTTAGTCGCAGGGGAGATAGCCGATGCGAAGATATGATCTAACCCTCGAGAGAAATCGATAACAATGTAGCGATAGAAGCGACGTAATACGGGCAACAATCTCCCAATCTTTTGAGCATGTTCATAATCATCCGCATTATTTTCATGTTTGAAGCTTAGAACGTGTAATCCTGAAGCATGCTTGTTCACTAAGCTTCCCAAAGACATCTCGTCCAGGTCATTTGAGCTGTCGATAGCATCAGAAATACTGTAGGCGGGGGTGATATTCAAATATTCAGGAATAACTCCAAATTGAAGGTCTATATCAAGTAAAAGCACCTCATTCGGATGGTAACTTGCTATTTCAACGGCCGTGTTTAGCGCTAAGGTTGTCGCCCCCATTCCACCTTTGGTGTTAATAAACAGGAACACCTCCCCGTAGCTAGAGTTTTCAATTTTTTCCGCTGCGGTTTTCTTGAGTAACGGTAAGAGACCAGAAATAGAAATGTCATGAGATAGGAAATCAGAAGCACCCAGTCTTAGCGCTATTTTTAATGATCCATTGTCATTCTCATCACCGAATACAACCAAAGATAAATCATGCTCTTCCAACTGCAGATTATAGCTTTGCAGATCGACCATTTTCTGAGCCCAACCACCACTCGCTTCGACAAAGATAAGGTCTGGTGCATCTATATTTTTTAAGTGCTCTTCGGTCATTCCTAATAATGAAAACGAGTCGATATGAACATTTCGACAACGTTTTAACTGCTGTCTCATATGAGTATGAAAATTTTCATTGCTATAGATGAGCCATACATTCAAGTTGGTTTTAAGGCGAATCGCGTCATCTTCATTCGGTAAAATATCAATTGCTTCGCCCATATTACCCACCCTGTATTTGTTCCGGACACCTTGTCCTGATATTTGTTTCTGCTCTTATCACACCTAAACTTTCAGACGGTAAAATCGTCTCAAATGCAGGAGCGGCTAGAAATCCATTCGCCCCTAGAAAACTTAGATTACTGATCAGTTGAATGCCATAACCTGTCGCTCTTGCTCGTACAAACTTAATCGCATTCAAGTTTGCTTCCAGATCAGAAGTAATCTCAGCGCCTGCAGCATCCAAATACGCCACCTCCAAGTTGCTGTCGCTAAACCCCAGTAGTGGAATGTCTTCTGCAACAATCCCTGCAATGTTATCGCGATCCAACACGTAACAAACGGTTGCTAACCTTGCTGCTTTTCTTGTCGCTTCGTTAACAATCTGGAGTGAGAATACATAAGCCCCTAAAGCTAAAATCAGAAAAATCAGCAAGAAAACCAACCAAGAAACTATCGTAAACTCGATAATGGCTAAACCGTTGTGCTTCTTGATTGGTTTCATCAGAAAACCCTCATAACAGACGACACACTCAAGGGAACAGATAAGCTTTCAGATGAAAATGGAATCGATAAAAAGTGAGGAACATAGTCGTAATTAACCGTTACTCTCACATAACTGTCTGCTGAAGGAGGAGTGACAACTACATCAGAAGTTGCAAGGCTAGAAAGTATCGCCGTACCTACAGTGTTCTTACCGTAAACCACAATATTTTGAATTTCCGCAGTAGGAGCTAATGTCCCACCCTTTGTTCCATACACCTCACTTACAGCATAACGAGCTCCGTTTTGAACCGATTTTGAGATGACATTGTAGTGAATTAGGATGTTTCCCAGTTCAAGAACCAACACCAAGAAAAACAGTAATACTGGTGTCGCAATCAACATTTCAATTGCAGCGAGGCCCTGTTGTTTTTTAAAGTTGTTATCCATAACTAAGAGCCTCCTCCATCTGGGTCTTTATACAAAACAATTTTGTAAGGACCTTCAGTTGATGACTCAGCCCCACCAGAACCGCCAGCAACACTACAAGAATGTATGAATTCACCAAATACTGCAGGAGTACCGGAATTGTTAGTTGGCGCCTTTTGTAATAAGAAGAAGCACCCTATTTTCTGAACGGTAAAACTGGTTACTCCACCACTTTTACCTGAGCAATCGACCATAGGAATAGGAAGAATACGTCGCCATGCTGTACCACCAGACACACAACCAGAGCCCATACTTGCTATACATGCGTTGGTGTCAGCCTCATATTGGGAATAGGTATAAGAGCCATCAAAATCAATATCACCCGTTTTACTGTCTATCTTAATTTCAGAACTGGGCTCAGTCGTTACATAATCAGATGGGTAATCTGAACTTGATAAGCCGCCACCATAATCACCAAAACGAGTATTTAAACCATCAGCTGTAGGCCCAACCGTTCCCCCAGGCTTGGTAGTAACACTATCGCCAATAGCGACAGAGTAATCATAGTAACCAGCCAAGGCTTCTTTTACCGTGCTACCTCCAGATCCAAAGTCCAGTAGGTGATAATTACCATTTCCCATTTGAGACAGTTTTTTATCGCCCACTTTTAGAGCATGAACTGTACCTACCTCATAACCAAAGACATTGGTAATTGCCTCACCGGTAGCATCATCATAACCATCTTCGTTAATATCGTTATCTGAAGTCCCGTCACCAGTACACACTCCAATGGGTACAATATTATTCACAACTTGCAGTCCTGAGCTTGGTCCTGCAACCGCTGTTGCCGATACGCTTTTTGCTAAACCAAACATCTGAATAAAGAATTCATCCATATCTAATGAGCTGACATTAACTCGAACATATACATCATCATCAGATCCAAATGTTGGAGTCCCAGAAAAGTCTTTCGGATCATTTGAGTATTCAACGCTAACCACAGCAGTCGAGAAATCAAATTCATGATTACCAGAAGCCCCCGCCATAGCATTCAATGTTGATGTAACTTCTGCTGATACCGCGGTTTGATCTTTACTGTTATCCAAAATAGTCGCTGCAGCTAAAGTCGCTGAGTCAACCGCATTCTGTAGGCGAGTTTTATTCACTAGCATATGGTTGATATCCACTGCTAAAGCAGATATAGCTAGGAAAACTAGCAGCGCAATGGTTACAAATATGACCACCAACCCACCCTGTTTTTTAGGTTTTCTTGATACTTGATACAACATAAAGTACCTCCAAACTAATTAAAGCTCTGTAAGACCTGACTATTGCTCTCTGAAAGATCTTCATCGCCTTTACCCACGTAGCTGTCGTAACCCGCCTGCATGCGCTCCCCGGTACCATCAGGTAAAACCTGCAAGTTTTCCTGAGTCGCATTTGGGTTGTGTGTTTGCTCCATTTTCAACTTAGCAACCGACTGCCCCAAAGGCGCGTCATTCGCACAACCGACTAATACCAGTGCGAGAAAGACCATCATTGTTCTAATCATATCTATCTCCTTATAAATCATGACCAAATGAACCTTCGCTACCACCATCGGTCGGTGATATATCCTGTGAAGCTTGAGATTGTTCTGAATCAGATTCAGACGGTTCAGCGATGTAAGCGCTTCGGCCTAACAAGTAATATTCCAAATCATTAGGATCAACAAAGGCATCAGTTGGTAACGTTACTTTCGTTCGGTCAATAGGTTTAGCGAGTCGAGGAGTAACAAGAATAACGAGCTCTGTTTCACCAGATACATACTCTTGGCTATTGAAAAGCTGACCTAAAATCGGCACATCGCCAAAGCCTGGCATCTTGTTACTGATGTCCCTAACATTCTCACTCAACAACCCCGCAATACCGATGGTTTGACCGTCGGCTAACTCAAGCGTCGACGATGCACTTCTTCGGGTAATTGGAGGGATAAAGTAAGTCGCATTGGTGGTACCAGGATCAATCGTTAACGAGCTACTATTGGCAATCTCACTCACATCAACCGCTAAGTTTAGGTTGATTTTTTTGTCACTCAGTACCGTTGGGATGAACTTTAAACCCACACCATATTCTTTATATTCAATGGTAATACCATCTTCGTCAGGCACCGGAATGGGAAATTCTCCCCCCGCTAAAAACTCAGCCTTTGAACCGCTTAGCGCGGTTAAGTTCGGTTCAGCCAAGACTTTTGCCACACCATTTTGTTTTGCTACGTCCAATGCGAAAGTAAACAATGTATTGCTATCAATGAAAGAACCTAAAATGCCGTAATCGGTAGAGGTAGGAATATTGAAAATTGGGGTTGCACCTAACACTCCGGCAGGGACTGAAGACGCCCCCCAAGAAAAGTCAGACCCACTGGTTTGGAAGAAATGGAAGTTCGCATCAAACTTTCTTACCAAGCTTCTTTGAACCTCAGCAACCGTCACCTCTAACATGACCTGCTGAGCCCCTCCGATCGACATTAAATTAATAACACCTGTCGCTGCAGCTTGTTCACTTCCGCTTTCTTTTGATGCGTCAGCAGCCTGCCCTGACGAATAGGTTTCTGCGATTCGCATCGCCACATTCATTTGTTGTTGGTTGCTGACCTGACCGCTCAATAATAGACGGTTCTGCGCACTGTGCACTTCGATAGTTTCATCAGGAAGGAACTCATATAATTTAGCTTTAAGGCTATTAAGATCATGAGTAACCTCAATGTTAATAGACTCAATCAACCGACCTCGAGAATCCCAAGCCATTAGGTTTGTCGCACCTAATTTTTTACCAATTAAAAACACTTCATTTGATTTTAAAATTACAATATCTAAAACTTCAGGATCACCAAGAGAAACCTTCGCCGCTTTTCCCGACAGCACGACATGCGCAGATTTATGATGTGGAACCGTGACTGTTTTTCCCGTTTGTAACGCCGCAACACTGGCCGTCGAAATACAAATCAGGCTCAAAACACACGCAATTAATATTCTCATATTTCACCTCAATCCTTGACGCGCACATTAGATGTTTCTGTACCTTTGATAATGGTGACACTTGGTCTAGGCACATATCGACGAACCACTTTTTTCTCAACTTCATGTGGGTTTCTCAAAGTCAGCTGAATATCGCCTTTGCTTTTAGCCGTGAGAAGTTTCTCTGCCTCTTTCGGCGTCATCTCAAGTGTTACCGCTCGTACAATAATCGGACTGTTTTCTTTCGTTTTAGCCGTTTGGTCGACAGCCAAAACCTTAATGTCTTTTAATACTGTTTGAGTCGCTGCAGAATTTTTTCCGTAAGAAACGGTATTGAGAATATCAACCTTGTTACCCGGTAATAAGAAACCCGCCACACCAATAACATCATCAACACGTATCGTTACCGCACGTTTATTTTCAGGGATAAGAGCTGCAAGCGTTGACCCTTCTCCTGGTACAGTAAATCGTAACTTGTGAAGCACCTCTCCGGCATAAATGGTATTAGCGACAACCTTACCGATTAGCTCAGATTGATCCGAATAGTTATTTTCATTAATCCAATCAACCTCCATCAATCTGGTGGTTAAAAACTGCTCCTCGATAATAGTTCCGGCTTCAATTTCTTGTGATGCGACAACAACGGGGTGACGCTCGACCGTTTCAACTTCAACGGTTGGCTGAACTTGATCATCCATCCACTGCTTAGCAAAAAATACAGCCGCTAAGCCGAATACTACGGACAGTAAAAACAGTAGGAAAACTTGACTCTTATTCATTATTCTCTTCCTCGTGTCCATCAGAGGTAAAATAAACTTCCCATGCCATGGAAAGAATATCGAATGTGATAACAGGTGGTAGCTGCTCAAACGAAAGAATATCTTTGCTTATACCAACGAGATCTTTCGGTAAACATGGGAAAAGTGGCACCTTAAGCAACGTGTGCATTTGAGACAAACGCTCAAAAAAACCGTCTTGAAGCTCGACCTCTTTATCAGCAACGACGCTCATCCACAAAGCTTCATAATCTCGCTGATTAAGTGGCTTGAATTCAATCTTGTAACCTAAACGACGTAAAAAGGCAGGATCGCTTATTTTCTTGGGGTTTAGATTGGTAGAAAAGGCAAGTGTTAATACAAATGGCATCGTTATCTGCTGACCATTAGGCAGCGACAAATAGTCGAATGAGTACTCCATCGGTACAATCCAACGGTTAAGAAGCGCATCCACCGGCATGGGCTGACGACCAAGATCATCAATGACAAAAATCCCATTATTTGCCATCATTTGTACTGGGGCCAACCAGACTCGACTATTTTCTGAATGATTAACTTCAAGCATATCCATGGTAAGCTCACCACCCACCTGAATATTCGGTCTCTCACAATTAAGCCAACGCTTATCATATTGGTCTTTGAGCGAGATAGCGTTGGTACTCCCGTTTCTATCTAAAGGTTTATGGTGCTGTGCTGAGAAAACCTTGATGATATTTCCAAGAGCGTAGACTGCATAAGGAATAAATACAGACGTATGCAAGGCATTCACAATACGGCTCGCGACAAAGGTTTTGCCAGTACCGGCATGCCCATACAAAAGCAGAGCTCTGCCCGAATTAATTGCCGGGCCTAGCACGGAGATCATTTTGTCTACGCCGTAAACATCACTAAGAGCCGCTTCGACATGCGGTCTGGTCACCAATTCAGCTCTCAAATCTTGTTGTTTTACAACGTCACTGTATTGACTAAGTGAAACGGGAACGGGGCCTAAATAAGCATCTCGAGTAAAAGCGAGATCTGCTTCTTCTATGCCCTTTTCAGACAAGGAATAACGAACGTGACTGTGTGAAGAGGAGTCTAAGGATAAAGCTGAAGTTGGTTGAAAAACTTCAATGAATGATTTTTGTCTAAGTACCGCAAGTCCATTTTCAACAATATGGGTCACCACACACAAATGGTTAGAAAGCTCCAACACATCAGACTTAGGGTAAGCGGATAAGTGTTTAAGTAATAAGTTTTCAATCACAACTTCAGGTATACCAAGCGATTCAATGGAAGTCGGAACCAAAGGAGCTGATATTTGAGGCTTTAAATTACTCGGGGACGGTATCCCTCTAATATCCATATGTTCTCTCCAACACATCGAATTTCAATTTAAATTACGTAAAATAGCTATACATCGCAAAGCCTATAACAACTGAAGGTGCGAAAGGCATCGTCACCTTATTTGAATACCTAGAATGAACCGTTGACACAGTTTTTGTGCTGGTTGACATTCCACTAACTAACATTAGTTTCTCTTCAAAATAACCTTTTACCGTTAGAGACTCGCTGTTCGCACGGTTATAAAGTAAGTAAAACACAGCAATTATTCCCGCGGAAATGATAATATAATAAGTAATATCAAGTAGGTTACCCCATCCAACATATAGCCCTATCACCCCCAAAAATTTCACATCGCCAGCAGACATTGCTCTCAAGAAATATAAAATAAGTCCCGAAGAGAAAAAAACAGCCGCCCCAACCAAAGAAGTGCCAAGTAAACCCCAAGTTAATCCACTATTAATCGCAATAATAAAGTACAACAATACAAATAAAATCAGAACCTTATTCGGTATTCGATTTTCTTTCACATCAAATACTGATACCACAACCAATAGCACCCAAAAAACTAGAGATTCACTTATCATTCATTCATATACCTGACACAATTAATTGAAATTTACTGAACAAGGATACAGCTATACCAGAGAATATTGCCCAAGCGAGAAAAACAAGCAAAGCCGCACCGATAATGTATTCGACAATGGTTAGTCCTTTCTGCTTTTTTATTCTCTTAATATTCATAGTTTCTATGGTGCTGTCGTCGTACTAATCGCACCAACAATCGCGCTTAGTTTCGTTGATAACGCACTACCTATTCCACTAAATATAGTTGTCAATCCTAAAACGAGCATAGCAGCACCGATCACATATTCTATGACCGTCAGACCTTCTTCATCATTCATGAATTCTTTAATGTTTTTCAATATGTTACTCATAAGAATCTCTCCTTGATTTACGTATCAGGTTTTATTTACCTGTAAACTAAATCTAGAGCCGAACCATATATTCGGTTAGGATTTTCTTGCCATTTACTTGCACTTTTTTGTCGCACTTCTAATCTATTTAAATAAACACATTCATCAATACTTCTCTTACTGCTTATTTAAGTATGATACCGGTTTAATAACTATGAATATAATTACACCTTTACTGTCAGATATAGATAGCGACTTTAATTCAATCATCATCAATAAAATAAGTCGTTACTTTCTCATAAAAAACCATAAACAGGACATATCTATAATCAGCCACTTAGATGTAAGGTTAGTATTTTTTATATTGAATAAAACGGATGAACTTCAACTACTTAAAATGGCACTATCTATTTGTGAAAACTTGAACAAGCGAATTGTTATTATTTGTACAGGTCAGATACCTAATAACGTTCGAAATCATAAGAATGTATTCTTCGTAATTGAAACAATCAGTCATCATCTGACCAGTTCATTCGAAGAACTAAAGCATAAAACCCAACACATCTTTGAAGCACATTTCGACCTCGATCGAGACATGAATAACAATAACCAAGAACCGACAAAACAGTTTACTTCTGAAGTTGTTAACTTTGTTATGGATAACATTAACAAGGAAATAAGAGAAACAGACATAGCTGAAAAATGTCACTGCTCAGCAACCTACTTTTCTAAGAAGTTTCATCTACACTTTGGAGTAAGCTTTAGAGACTTTGTGTGCGATAAACGAATCCTGTTAGCCAAGAAGTTAATCGAAGCCGATACCGAATCAAAAATAGCTGTAATTTCTTATCAATGTGGCTACAAGGATGTGTCGTATTTTTCAAGAATTTTTAAGAAAAGGACGGGCGTAACCCCTGCAAGCTATAGACGTGCCTGCACAGATAACAGAAAACGCTAATTTTACTCCCTAAAAGAAAAAACCATGGTACATTTAACATGATTTTAACAAAAATAACTTAGCGAAAAACATGGAGTTAGACAATGATTCAGCCTAACGAGTTTAGCCAAGAACAAGCAACAGCTCTCCCTACACCCAATGACATGATTTTAAAATGGGCAGAAGAACGCCCAGATGAAGTCTATTTGAAACAGATTATTAATCGCCAATTTGTCGAATTTACTTATAAAGAAGTAGCAGACAAAGCACTGAAATTGGCGTCAGCATTAGAAGGACTCGGAGCCCAACCTGGCGATCGAGTCGCTCTCGTATCGAAAAACTGTGCAGAATGGTTCATCTGCGATCTTGCCATGATGTTAGGAGATTTTGTCAGCGTCCCAATCTTTCCTACAGCGGGTGCAGACACCATTCAGTACTGTATTGAACACAGTGAAAGTAAAATTGTGATTGCGGGTAAGCTTGACGATCCTAAAGCCACTCAAAAAGTACTTGATGACAATCCGAGCTTAGTGAGTATTTCACTACCATACGACAGTGCAGCGAAGTGCCAACACACTTTCGAACAGCTCATTGATACACATGAACGATCAACCAAACGCCCTCAGCATCACGACGATAAGCTTATGTCACTTGTTTATACATCGGGTACATCAGGGTTACCAAAAGGCGCAATGCTCACGTACGGTGCGTTTACTTGGTCTGTTCAAAGGTTGATTGACCATATTGGGATCCAACCTGGCGATCGCCTGTTTTCTTACCTACCGCTTGCTCATATTACAGAACGCGTTTACATCTTTGGTTCTTCAGTAATGGGGGGCGTGGTTACGGCTTTCCCAGAATCTTTAGACACCTTTATTGATGATGTGAAAATGCATCGCCCTACACTGTTTATTTCAGTTCCTCGCTTATGGACTCTGTTCCAGCAGCGAATCCAAGACAAATTGCCACAGAAGAAACTGAACTTCTTATTGAAGATTCCGTTTATCAACAACATCATTAAGAAGAAGCTTGCTGATGGTTTAGGGTTAGACCAAGCTCGTGTTCTCGGCTGTGGTTCTGCACCTGTATCACCCGCTCTACTCGCATGGTATGAGAGTGTTGGCCTGCACATTACCGAGGCATGGGGCATGACAGAGTCTTTCGCCTACAGCACGCTCAACTACCCATTCAGAGCCGATAAAATTGGTACGGTTGGTAATGCAGGTCCAGGGATCGAACTCAAAATAGCTGAAGATGAAGAGATTCTAGTTCGAGGCAAAGGCTTATTCTCTGGTTACTACAAGAATGATATTGCAACCCAAGAGTCTTTTAACTCGGATGGTTGGCTTCATACCGGTGATATCGGTGATATCGATAGTGAAGGTTACCTAACAATTCGTGGGCGTAAGAAAGATACCTTTAAAACAGCTAAAGGTAAGTTTGTTGCCCCTGTACCAATCGAAAACAAACTGTTTGAGTACAGCCGCGTAGAAATGATGTGTTTGATAGGGCTTGGCCTACCAGGCCCAATCCTACTTGTGGTACCGCATGACTTCCCTAATTTCGATAGAGCTCGCTATGAGAAAACGACAAAGCGCGTTATCGAGAAAATGAACGAGCAGCTCGGTTCACACGAGAAGATCAAAGGTGTATTGATGATTAAGGAACCATGGAGCATTGAGAATGGCGTGTTAACCCCGACTCTCAAAATCAAGCGACATATCCTTGAGCAGAAATACCATGAAGTTGGTCATAACTGGCCGAAAGATAAATTGGTGGTTTGGGAAGAATAACCATGACTTCCACCTAACACTGAATAAAGAGTGCTACTAAACTGAAACTAGCACTAAGAGGGAGCTTGAGAGCTCCCTCTTTTTATATGACCCACTTTCTGTTGGCCTTTCTTCCTATTGACCGTTTTTCTACTGACAGCCTTATTGCAAGTAAACCGACCCGCAGACAACTATTACAAGGTTAACCTGATAATTACGTCTAACATCTCATCAAAACAAGGACCTAGCGCCTCTTCATCGATGGCATGACAATACACTCCTTCAAGCTGAGCAGGGTCATAATCCGCACTAAGATCAGGATCATCTAATAGCGCACTAGAATTCGCCATCCGTAGCAATAAGTCTTCACCAAACTCGCTATCAGGTCCTGTCGCTGATGTTAGAGATGAACCTAACCCTAACGTAAATACATAAATATCTTCCGTTCTGGCTTTTTCCGCAATATCTTCGACGAGATTACGCGCAACCCGATTTACACGGGTATACAAATCATTCGCTGAATGACTATCTGGATCATATTGCGCGACTGGACGCAACGCATGAGACGGATTTAGAATGTTGAACTCGGTGGCGCTTGAATCATGAGTCGTGTAGTACTGGGGCATCTCACTGATATGGTCATCAATATCATTTCCCTCATAGCCACCAGATAAAGTGGTGGCTATCGAGTCATGCCTCCAAAGCCCTCTCGGCGTACCACTGGAACCATCGCTTGATCGAATAGCGCCCGTATGTGAATCCCCGTCCTCAAAATCAAACGTGGTTGCAAAGGTGTTTGGTGCTCCATCGGTAAAGAACACGATCACTTTCAAATTTGCCGGATCAGTCACCGTTCTCAGTTCATTCAGAGCTCGATACATCCCTTCCGATGCATTGGTATATTGTGCGTTCGAGGTACTACCAAAGTTAAAGCTATCAATTTCAGATTTGATAGTGCTTCGACTGTGTCCTCGAGTCGATGTGAACCCAACAGGTACCTCTGCCCCAAACGCAAATTTCACCAACGAGATACGATCAAAACCTTCATGAAAATTCTCAACGAATGACTTAGACCTATCGATGACATCTTGAGTCACGTCGCCGATACTCCCTAACCTCAAAGATGTTGTGTTATCAATCACTAACACTAAATCTACAGGGCGGCGGATCGACTGTGCGGATACACCAGGGTTAAACGCGTCTAGCCCTATCAATGGCAAAAAGACAGTGGGCACTTGCGCTGTTGCTGAGATATCGATAGAGATATTACCAAACGAATCATTAGCGAAATTGACTGCGCCTAAGCTAGGAGTGGCTGAATAGAAGTCTGCGGGGATATTAGCTGCAAAATATTTTTGAGCAGCTGCCCGTCCAGCATCTTCGCCATTAGCGACCGCCCTTGCAGCCGCAATGCTGGCTGCATCGACCGCGGCAAATAATTTCGACTTAACAATATAAGCTCGACCAGCATCAACAGAAAGACCAACAACTAAGAGTATAAAAGGCAGCGCAATAATTGACATCAAAGCCACTAACCCACGACTGTAACGATATTTGATTGGGGTTCCCTTATCCATATCGACCTCCCTTACATATATGTTGTGTCGCTCAGAATGTATTCATCATCAAACACTCGACTAAAAATAGGCGAGTAGTCGTAAAAGACTTCAACGCTGTACACAATCTCTCCATCATCAAGTGCAACCGCTAAGTTGTTAACAACAGGAGGATCATCAGCATCCACATCCGAGCACTCTCCATCATTGGCCCAATTGCTGCAGCTCGCCCAAATAGCACTGTTTTTACTTAACCCGTGCTGGTTCCATCGATACTGACTTTTAATGTATGGAGAAGCATCTTCTTGACCGACCAACTCAGTAATGTAAATAACGCCGTCTTGCGTTAAATCCAAAGTGCCTGATGTTGTCGCTATGATGTCCATGACTTCTTGTGGGGTATCAGTGTTACTTCGCGAGATAATGTTTCCACCTTCTCGACTGATACTGATAATAACGTGGTTAGCTTGAATGAGATGTGTTATGTCGACAGCCGCCACGATCAGTAGCATAAATAAAGGCGCTATCAACGTCATTTCGATTGCTGCAAAACCTTTCTGAGCGGCTTTTTTCAATTTAAAAGGAAACATCCAGTCCCTCCCTAAAAAGCTTCGTTTTTCATCGCTGCGCTGACGGTAAATTTGAATTTTCCATCATCGAGCAAAACATACATATAGGGATTTACAGATGGCCACTCAC
This sequence comes from Vibrio sp. 10N.261.51.C6, assembly GCF_041471785.1. Classification (NCBI taxonomy): domain Bacteria; kingdom Pseudomonadati; phylum Pseudomonadota; class Gammaproteobacteria; order Vibrionales; family Vibrionaceae; genus Vibrio; species Vibrio sp. 10N.261.51.C6. Next base: position 94,196 of record NZ_JBFRPB010000042.1, read on the forward strand.
AATCAAGATGAATAGAAATAATGTCTCCAGAACCGCCAAAGCCGGTGATTGCATTACCATAGACATCTTCAACACGTATATTCTGAACATCCATCACTTTATCGAGTAAACCGCTCGACGATTGAGAGATTTTTTCCAAGATAGCCGCTTCGCGATCACTCGATGAGTCAGGATCCAAGTCAGAACGACCTGTAATGGCATATCTTGCCCCCTCCCTTGCCGAGTGTTGCATGGTCAGTTTAACGAACCCATAAATACCAAGGTCAACAACCGTTAAAAAAAGCGCAAAAAACAGGCTCACCACAATCGTAAATTCGATAATAGCGATACCTTTTATTTTGGATTTTAGACCGCTTCGATAGCGGTTACCTTCTGAACCTCTTGAAATAAATTTCATACAGCCCCCACCCTTTCGTCTTTCTATTCATCCTATCTAGCCCAATAGAATCCTAGGAGATATAGAAAGACTCAACATTACAGATATAGAATTGATAAATGAGTTATTCAAGCAGCATTCAATTAATCAATTTCAACACTATTAATACGGAGGTGGATTCAAACTGTTTTTTGTTTAATTTAATTTAATTCAATTGCTTATATAAAATTAAAGGTTCTAATAAAACATAGTAATTT